>CAMUFS010000142.1 GCA_947088195.1 uncultured Clostridia bacterium | reverse complement strand
CAGAAATGGCATCAGATGAATATAATTTACATTACAGCGCTCAAGATAGTCCAATTTTTCCTGCACACCATGGATATTTCCGGCAAAATTGTCAATATAGAACATCATGCCCAGCATATCATTCTTTTTATACCAGTCAGGATGCTTTTCTCTCTCGCAATCCCTGCGTTTTAGCTGGCTGTCCCGCTCTTTGTAAAATCGTTCCATCTCTGCACAAAGCTCGGCAAACATAGAACCATTCTCATACACTTCTGTATAAAGCCATTTTAACTCATCAAAATGTTTGTCAAAGCGTTCTTTATAGATATTCTTTTCTTTCTCCTCTGTTATGGCTTCTGTCTTTTTCTCCTGTGTTTCTGTGTCTATACTTTTTTTGTTCTCCTCAAATAGATACGCGAATGCTTCATAAGGCATAAGCTCTGTCTTCTCCCATGGCCTCTCTTCCCCATAATTAGAGATCAGACATCTGCCCTGATTGCCTTCTATTATATTAGATAAAGTAAAAGCTGTGTTCTCCTTGCTAAAATTACATACCACCAACAGCTTTTGATTTTTGTAGGAGCGAATATAGGCAAATAAATTGGGATGCTCAGGAAGTAAAAGCTGATATGTCCCCTCAATCACTATAGTATATTCTTTGCGCAGTCGAATCAACTTTTGATAATAATGAAATACTGAGTCCTCTCTTTCAAGCTGTTCTTTGGCATTGATCTCTTTATAATTGGGATTTACCATTATCCATGGGGTTCCTGATGTAAAGCCTGCATTGGCAGTATTGTCCCACTGCACAGGAGTTCTGGCATTATCTCGGCTTTTTTGGCGCAGAAATCCAAGCATCTCTTCCTTGGAACAAATATGCTGATCGGTATATTCTTCATAGGCATGTATGCTCTCAATATCACGAAAATCTTCAATACTTGCAAATGGAACATTGGTCATGCCAAGCTCTTCCCCCTGATAGATATATGGTGTGCCCTGCATAAAATGCAGACATGTCGCAAGCATTTTTGCTGATGTCTCCCGATATGCTCCATTATCCCCAAGCCGGGACACAATGCGGGGCTGATCATGATTGCACCAGTAAAGGCTGTTCCACGCTTTTCCATACAATTCTGTCTGCCATTTGGACAGCACAGCCTTAAGCTCTTTTAGATCCATCCTTTTATTGCACCACTTGCTGCCATTCTCACTGTCAAGCCCCATATGCTCAAACTGAAAGACCATATCAAGCTCCGTTTTATCCAGATTTGCATATTTTTTGGCTTCCTCTACTGTCACTCCGGCGCACTCGCCAACCGTCATCAAATTGTATTTGGAAAGTACCTTCTGGTTCATCTCTCTGAGATATTCATGGACATGCGGTCCATTCTGCACATAAGGTCCGAAATCACCATACCCTGTACTGCCAGCTTTTCCGTCGGGGAGCTCTGGCTCCTTTGATATCATGCTGATCACATCCATGCGGAATCCATCAATCCCCTTTTTGCACCACCAATCCATCATATGAAAAACTTCTTCTCTCACTCGCTCATTGTCCCAATTCAAATCTGGCTGCTTTTTTGAAAATAGGTGAAGATAATACATCTCTGTCTTTTTATCATACTCCCACGCGGAGCCGCCAAAGCAAGATCCCCAGTTATTTGGCTCTCTGCCATCCTTTCCCTCTCTCCAGATATAATAATCACGAAAAGGATTATCCACCGATTGTCTGCTCTCCACAAACCATGCATGTTCATCCGAGGTATGATTTACCACTAGATCCATCACAATGCGGATTCCCCTTTTATGCGCCTCAGAAAGCATCTGATCAAAATCCTCCATTGTGCCAAATTCCTTCATAATCTTCCCATAATCGCTGATGTCATACCCATTGTCATCATTTGGCGACTTATAGACAGGAGACAACCAGATTACATCAATCCCCAGCTCCTTTAGATAATCAAGCTTCTGCGTAATCCCGTTAATATCACCAATCCCATCTCCATCACTGTCCATAAAGCTTCTTGGATATATCTGATAAACCACACTTTCCTTCCACCATGCTCTGTCCATCTCGTCTGCCCTCTCCCATTCTCTGTATATTTTCTTTCTATCTACAAAATTCTACTGCGCGATAAATTCCATCTGACAGGAATTATACTCTCCCATCTCCACTGGCATTGGAAGGCCTGCCTCCATCAATGCTTCTGCCGCATACCTCTGCCCCGATATTGCCTCTCTATATATAGCACCTTTTTGCAGGCCTTTAAGCTTTATAAAGCTCACTTCCATATTTCCATGAAGCTCTGTCACCACAATATTCAAAAGTGCCCGTTTTTTGTCCTCTGACACAAATAGCCATGCTGCACATGAGTCAAGAAATGGATCGGTCAGGCGATAATATATGCCATTTCGAATTAACTCCTCATATTTTTTATAGGTTTTGATCTGATGTCGAATCTCTTCGCGCTCTTCCTCACTCAGATATTTTGGATCAAGCTCATAGCCAAAGGTTCCTGCCATTGCAACAATCCCTCTGGTCTTCAAGCTTGTGGTCCTTCCTGTCTGATGATTGGGGACAGCAGACACATGAGAGCCCACCACAGAGATAGGATAGAAAAAGGATGTTCCATACTGAATCCGCAGCCGATCCACCGCATCTGTATTGTCACTGCACCAGATCTGAGGGGTATAGTACATCATCCCCGCGTCAAATCTTCCGCCGCCTCCACAGCAGCCCTCAATCAATAGCTTAGGATAACGCACCATCAATCTCTCAAGGAAATCATACACTCCCAACACATATTGATAATGCACCTTTCCTGCCATATTTTCTCTCGAATAAATATCCGAAAGGCTGCGATTCATATCCCACTTGACATAGGACACTTCTCCTTGATCTAACACGCCACAAATAGCATGAAAAATATAATCCCGCACTTCTTTTCTTGAAAAATCCAACACAAGCTGATTGCGTGAGCGCACTGGCTTCCTTCCCGGAATCTGAAGAGCCCAATCTGGATGTGCACGGTATAATTCACTGTCCTCTGAAATCATCTCCGGCTCAATCCAGATTCCAAACCTTACACCGGCATCTGTCACTCTGCTAATCAACTCCTTTAACGAACAGCCAAGCTTCTTCTCATTTACCTCCCAGTCGCCAAGACCACTGTTATCATCATCCCTTTTTCCAAACCATCCGTCATCCATAACAACCATGTCAAGACCAAGCTCTGCTGCCTCTTTTGCAAGCCCTACAATGGTTTCACCATCAAAATCAAAATACGCTGCCTCCCAGCTATTTAAAAGAATTGGCCTTGCCTGATCCCGATACTCTCCTCTACACACATGCTCTCTAATGCAGCGGTGAAAGTTTTTTGATAACAAAGAAAATCCCGAAGCAGAATAAGATAATATTGTCTCTGGAACAACAAGCTCCTCACCCTGCCCTAACGAATAATGAAACTGCTCTGGCATAAGTCCCATCACTGCCCTTGTCAGCCCAAACTGATCCTTCTCCACCTCAAATTGAAAATTTCCACTATAAACAAAAACCATGCCATAACAGCTTCCAAAATCCTCCGTCGCATCGGAGGACGCAATTATCACTGCAGGATTATATTGATGACTTGATGCCCCTCTGCGGCTGCCAATCACCGTATTGTTATGAAGAATCCTACTCCTCTGCCTATTTCGCTCCATAGCATGTCTTCCATAAAAGCTTAATAGATCATAATTTCCATAAAGAAAATCCACACATGCCGATCCTGCTTTTTCTATTATAATCTCTGTGTCACCACCATTGACAATCACGGCACTTCGAGTGATAATATCCTCCTCCCAGAGAACTCCATAAAGAAGCCGCACCTCAGCCTTACTCACAGCATCCTCAAGACAGATCTCCAAGGTTTCAGCCTCCTGAGCCTTGGCATAAACAGCAGGCAAGCCTCTTAACGAGTACTTGCCTTGCCGTATGGTATGCTCTTTATAGCGAAGGACACAATTCTCTGTCCCATCTGCATTGCGGACGATAAGTGCACTGCTGCGATAATCCCCCGTTCCCAAAGTGGGATATTCTTGTGGCAGCACATCAAGAGAATATGTTCTCGTCTCCTCCTCATAAGGATTTCCTGAAAATCCCCTATCATAATAGGTGAGCAAATATTCCATACTGCCGCTAATCCTTGCTCCATAATAAAGATGAAGAAGAAAACCGCGGGAATCCACCTTCATCTGATAAGAAGTATTTTTTGTACTCAGCGTAAAAAGCTGGTTCTCCGTATCATATTTAATATTTTGAATCGCCATTCAAGCCTCCATTGGTAACAAATAATAATATAATTATACTTTTATCGAAAATGGTTTTATCATTTTCGAGAAAGGTTCGTATAGACAAACCGCTGTTTTCCTTCGTCACCCCGCTCCCGCTTAGTGAAAAACGTAATGGATGCTAAGCTCGTGAAAAACCTCACTAAGCACCAACGTTTTTCAATAGGTTCCTTAAGGAAAACAGCGGTCTGTCTATACTAATTTTTCGCTATTTGAGATACGTTGCTATTATCATTTAACAAATTTTTTAGATGAAATAATAAAATGTTATTAAAATCAAAAGAAGTACAATGTGTCTACTCCAACTGATAAAAGCAGCAGAGGGCACATCCTATTTTCTCAAGGAACCTATTGAAAAACGTCGGTGCATAATGAGCTTGCAAATTATACAATATGCTTCAACGAGGTTTTTCACGAGTTTAGCATCCGTTACGTTTTTCACTAAGCGGAAGCGGGATGACGGAGGAAATAGGATGTGCTCGAAGCGGACCAATTTCAGATAAAGTATAATTTTTATTGCAATCATTATATCAAATGATCCAAATTATAACAATTCTTTTTCCTATAATTATTTTACTGCGCCGTTAGTTACTCCATTTAGTATCTGCTTCTGGCATATAATGTAGAATATTAAAATTGGTATCATAGAAAGCAGATAGGATGCAAATGCTAAATTATAATTTGCTCCAAATTGTGTTTGAAAATTAAGCTGTGCAAGCGGCAGTGTATTTGTGTTAGAGCCTGCCATAATAACCAAAGGCGTCATTACATCATTCCACACAGCAAGTGCCGTAAGAACGGCAACCGTTGCGTGCATAGGGCGCATAATAGGAAAAATAATTTTCCAGTATGTTCTCCATGTAGAAGAACCATCCACCCTCGCTGCCTCCTCCAGCGCAACGGGTATATTGACCAAATAACCTGTGTAAAGCAGTACATTCATCGGCATATAGAACACAACATATAAGAGAATAACGCCAAACCAATTTGCCAGTCCCATCTCTGCCGTCTGCTTGGCAAGAGGCATCATCAATATAGCAAAAGGCACAAACATACCACTTACAATAAACAGATAGACAAAGCTGTAAAATTTACTTTTCGCCTTTGTTCTTCCCAATACATAGCCCATCAGGGAATGGATAATAATCGCCAGCACAACCGTGATAACCGTGATAAGAAGGCTGTAGCTAAGAGAATGCCAGAAATCCGTCACGCGCATCGCCTCAGCAAAATTATCAAGACTCCATCTCTTGGGAAGAGAAAGGATGCCACCAATGCTGTTTGTCATCTCAGAGGGCTTCTTAAAAGCGATGACAATGGTCATATATAGAGGAAAAGCGATTGTCGAAAGCCCTAAAATCAGCAGAATCATCACAGCCCAGTTTGTTTTCTTTTCTTTCATATCTGTAGCCTTTACATGCATCGCCTTCATTATAACTGCTCCTCCTTTTTACTTGTAAATTTCATCTGTGCAACAGAAATTGCAACTATCACAATAAAGAATACAACGGCATTGGCACTTTGAAACCCGAATTGCCCGCCTGACATACCATTGTTATAAATCAGATAGGAGATGGATTCTGTGCTCTGTGCGGGTCCTCCCTTTGTCAAAGCCATAATCTGATCGAATACCATCAGAAAATTCTTACCGCAAAGTACAAGATTAATGGTGACAAACGGCATAATCAGGGGCAACGTCAGATGTCTAAATCGATTCCAGCCAGTCGCTCCATCCAGCCCACCTGCCTCATATACATCCTCCGGTACGGTCTGAAGCCCGGAAATATAGATAATAGTATTCATGGCAACCGCCTGCCATGCACAGACAATCATAACACCAATCCATGCAAGCCCCTCCTTGGACAAGATACTGCCCTCAAGCGCTCCAATTCCTGCCATTTTCGCAAATGCCGGCAGAATATAAGTAAAAAAGTAATTAAAAATATAGCCCACTACCAAAGCTCCCAAAACATTGGGAAGAAAATATGCGCCTCTAAAAAAGCTTTTTGCACGAATCTCGCTGTTCAACGCCATCGCAAGAATCAGGCTCAGCACATTTACTACAACTGTGGTGACAACCGCCAGCTTAAAGGTAAATAAATAAGACTTCAACACTCTTGCATCGGTAAACAGATCCACATAATTTCTAAAACCAACCCAATCATAGCTTCCAAAACCCTTAAAATTAGTAAAACTGTAGATCACTCCTCGAAGCAACGGGATTGTATTAAAACAGATAAACAATGCCAGAATCGGAAGCGCAATCATTAGATATGTTCTTTTTCGTTCATTCTTCATAGTTCCCTCTTTCCTGAATCACATAGGCTGCACCTGTGCGATTGCATCCATCAGTTTTTATGCTCCTCTTCATATTTTTTGACTTTGTAAATAATATCTCTGTTATACCGCAGCCAATCCTTGTCAAATTTCTCTAAAAATGCATTTACATCCTTACGTATCACAAAGGTCTGAATCTGCGCGTCCACCGCCATCTCCGACGGATAATAATGATCTTGGTAATCCTTCATATTTCCGCTCTCAATATCTTTTGACATGCCTTCTAGCACATCAGCAAGCTGAAATTCTCCCACCTTACAAGGGATCGCTGTCTGCGCATCAATATATTTCTGAATATTCTCATCCGCAAAAAGAAAATCAAGCACCTCATAGGCAGCCTCTTTATTTTTACAAGCCGCTGTCACACAGAATTGAAGATCAATTCCTGAATTTAAGGTATTTCCCTCCTTCACATCATTTGCCGGCATAGTAAAAGAACCAATATTCATCTCAGGATTTACCGACAATATCTGTGGCACCGCATAACTTCCTATTGTGTACATGGCAGATTCCCCTCTGGCAAATGCTGTACAGGCATCGTTGTACCCAAATGCACAGGGGTCCGCCGGACCATACTCTATCAATTTTATATATTTTTCCGCCGTCTCGCGGTACTCTGTCGAAAATGTAGTTTTTCCCGCATTTACCTGCTTCGCTGTATCTGAGGGCGACAGGCCAACTGCCATTGCATTCCATGGTGCCAGACAGGTCCATGTATCCTTAAAGCCAAACTCAAACGGAAGCAGCCCCTCCGCACGGATCGCCTCGCACAATGTTATCAGCTCATCCCACGTCTTTGGAATCTGCCAGCCATGCTGCTCAAAAATATCCTTGTTGTACAAGATTCCGGCTGCATTGGCAACATAAGGAACCGCAAAAATACCATCGGTTGGAACAATCTCCAATCCCTCATCTATGTCAAGATACGCCTGATTTATGTACTGTAGTCCCGCAT
>CAMUFS010000141.1 GCA_947088195.1 uncultured Clostridia bacterium | reverse complement strand
TTTGATCTGGGACCGCTTGATCTGGGGGAGAACGCCAGACGAGATATGGTTCTTAATCTGGAGGATATGGGCTTTACCATCGAGTCCTCTCATCACGAGATGGCGCAGGGGCAGCATGAAATTGATGTCAGATATGCGACGGCGCTTGCCACGGCAGATAATATAATGACTTTTAAGCTGACAGTCAAATCCATTGCCAAGCGACATGGGCTTCATGCCACTTTTATGCCAAAGCCAATTTATGGCGTGCATGGTTCTGGGATGCACATTAATATGTCACTTTCCAGAAATGGCAGAAATGTATTCGGCGATGATGCCGATCCATATGGGCTTAGTAGCACAGCATATCATTTTATAGCAGGCTTGTTAAGACATGTTAAGGGGATGGCACTGATCACGAATCCTCTTGTAAATTCTTATAAGCGTCTGGTACCGGGATTTGAGGCTCCTGTCTATATCGCATGGTCTGCCGTAAACAGAAGTCCACTGATTCGAATACCAGATTCAGCAAAGGAGAATACAAGGATAGAGCTTCGGAGTCCTGATCCGTGCTGTAATCCTTATCTGGCGCTTGCGCTGTGTCTGGCAGCGGGGATCGATGGTGTGAAAAATGTGTTAGAGCCTCCAAAGAGTGTGGATCAGAATCTTTTTGAGATGACAGATAGACAGCGCATGGAGCTTGGAATTGAGAGGTTGCCAGCGACGCTTGGTGAGGCGATTGAGGAATTTGAGAAGGATGAATTTGTGAAAAATGTGCTTGGTGCCCATATTACAGAAAAATATCTGGCTCAAAAGAAGGCAGAATGGGCGGCTTATCAGGCGCATGTGACAGACTGGGAAGTTATGCAATATTTGATGAAATATTAGGATATAATTTAAGAGCGCAGAGAAGCGGCGCAGAAATGAGGGATACTATGTTTCAAATCAACGAGAATTATTTAAAGCTGCCGGGGAGTTATCTATTCTCAACAATCGGAAAGAAAGTAAGGGAATATGCGCAGGCACATCCTGACAAGGAGCTGATACGTCTTGGAATCGGGGATGTGACGCTGCCGCTTGCGCCAGCAGTGATTGAGGCGATGCATAAAGCGGTAGACGAGATGGGAAGAGCGGACACCTTCCGAGGCTATGCGCCGGAGCTTGGCTATGAGTTTTTGCGAGAGGCGATAGTGGAGCATGATTACAAAAAGCGCGGTATGGATATCACGATAAATGAGATATTTATCAGCGATGGAGCAAAGAGTGATTCTGGAAATATCGGGGATATTTTTGGGCTTGATAATCGTGTGGCAGTCTGTGATCCAGTGTATCCGGTTTACATTGACAGCAATGCGATGGCAGGCAGAGCTGGGGATTATGTGGAGAATCTTGGAAGATGGAGCAATGTGATCTATATGCCATGTACGGCGGAGACAAATTTTGCGCCTGAGTTTCCAAAGGAGGAGCCAGATATGATCTATCTGTGTTATCCGAATAATCCGACAGGCTCTACTATCACCAAGGATGAGCTGCAGGGCTGGGTAGATTATGCGCTGAAGGTGGGCGCAGTGATTATCTATGATGCGGCATATGAAGCATATATTTCTGAGGAGAATGTTCCTCATTCTATTTATGAATGTGCCGGCGCTAAGGGTTGTGCGATTGAGCTGCGCAGTTTTTCCAAAAATGCAGGATTTACAGGAACAAGACTTGCATTTACTGTGGTGCCAATGGATCTAAAGTGCAAGGGTGTCTCCTTAAATTCTTTGTGGGCGAGAAGACATGGAACTAAGTTTAATGGAGTGCCTTATATTATACAGCGGGCAGGAGAGGCGGTCTACACAGAGGATGGCCAGAGACAGACCAAGGATCAGGTTGCCTATTATATGAAGAATGCAAAGGTGATCTACAATGGGCTGAAAGAGGCTGGATATACCGTTTCGGGCGGTGTCAATGCGCCATATATCTGGCTTAAGACTCCAAATAAGATGAGCTCATGGGAATTTTTTGATTATCTGCTTGATAAGGCGAATGTGGTGGGAACGCCTGGCTCTGGTTTTGGACCGAGTGGAGAGGGATATTTTAGACTGACATCGTTTGGAAGCTATGAGAATACTGTGAGGGCGATGGAGCGGATTCGCACACTGTAAAGGGATTGGTACAGAAGGAGGCCTGTATGGGGAGATTTATTGTCACAGTTGCCAGAGGATATGGGAGTGGAGGCAGGACGATAGCAACGAAGCTTGCAAAAGAGCTTGGGGTGCCCTGTTATGACAAAGAGCTGCTTAGCCTTGCTTCCAGTCAGAGCGGGATCAACGAGCTATTATTTGCCAAGGCAGATGAGAAGCTTAAAAATTCGCTTTTGTTCCAGATAGCAAAGGCAGTATATTCGGGAGAAGTACTGCCGAAGGATTCTCTTTCGGCGGATGACAGTGATAATGTGATCTCGAATGATAAGCTATTTGCACATCAAGAGAAGGTCCTAAAAGGACTGGCAGATAATGGTTCTTTTGTTGTGCTTGGGCGCTGTGCAGACTATGTGCTCAGAGATTACCCGAATCTGATTCGAGTGTTTATTCATGCATCTTTTGAGGATTGTGTGGCGGCCGAAGCGAAACATTCAACTCTTACACTGGAGGAAATCAAGAAGTATATAAGGGCCGTTGACAAGCGGAGAGCGGAATACTATGAACATTATACCGGCAGACGGTGGAATGATGCGACAAATTATGACCTGTGCTTAAATACAAGTGCAGTAGGTAGAGAAAACTGTGTTGGGCTGATAAAAGATTATATGAAGAGAAGACTGGAAGAGATATAATAGAAAGAGGCAAAGCATGGGAAAAAGGAGAGTCACTGTTGAAGAACTGGAAAAAGGCATGATTGTGGCAGATGATGTGTATACATCATCGGATCAGCTTATTGTCCAGAGAAAAAGTATTGTCAATGAAAAGATTCTCTCAAAGCTTAGAATGTACAATATCCCAGCACTCAATGTGATGGATATTGAGAAAGATACAGCCTTGTTTTCGGATGATGATATTCAAGTGATGACACAGACAGAAAAAGTGAGGGCAACAGAAGATTTTAAAAAGCTTCGTCGGGAATTGTCAAAAGCGTCGAATGGTCTAGAGAAATCTTTTATGCGAGCCATTGCAAATGGTCTGTCGCAGAAGGATCTCGATGAGATTGGAAGAATAACCGATGAAATATTAAATACAAGCTTTGCGTTTCCTCATATTTTTGACTTACTTCATGCTATGAGGGATTCTTCTGACAGTGTTTATTCTCATTCTATTAATGTTGCCGTGATAGCAGCTATCTTAGGAAAATGGCTAGGTTTGTCTGTGACAGAATTAAAGCTCCTTGCCATGTCAGGCATAATGCACGACATTGGAAAGCTGCTGATACCTGAGAATATCTTGTTAAAGGCGTATAAGCTTACAGATAAAGAGTATGAGATTATGAAGACTCACACGGTAAAGGGATATAATTTTGTGAAGACACTTCCATTGGATACACATATTAAATATGCTGTGCTGATGCATCATGAGCGCTGCGATGGCACTGGTTATCCAACAGCGGCAAAGGGAGATAAGATTGATAAGTATGCAAAGGCGATTGCGATCGCAGATGTGTATGACGCTATGACAAGTAGCCGGGTATACCGAGATTCTATCTGTCCATTTGATGTGATCAATGATTTTGAGCGAGATGGCCTGTATCAGTATGAAACAAAGTATATTATAACTTTTCTGAAAAATATTGCAAAGACTTATATTCACAGCCAAGTGCGGCTAAGTAATGGTGTGGTAGGAGAGATTATTATGTTAAATAACACAAAGCTTGCAAAGCCTGTTGTGAAAACGGGAAGAACATTTGTTGATCTGTCCAAGGAACCAGAGCTTAAGATTGATGAGATTTTGTAGAGCCATAAGGGGAGAGAGGCATGGATAAGAACAGAGAGCTTGAAGTTCTTAAGATGTATCTGGAAGAAGTAAAGGCAGTCTCTCAGGAAGAAGAGGGAGAGCGAGAAAGGCTTCTCACAGCATACAAGACGGGGGACAGTGCTGGGAAGGAGCGTTTAATTAAGCTTTATCTGATGGATACTTTGCAGATTGCAGCAGAATATAAAGAACAAGGCATTGCTTTTTCTGATTTAATTCAGGAGGCAAATATGGGACTTCTTCTAGCACTAAAGGATGGCGAGACAAAAAATGAAAGGATTCAGAAGCGTATTCGGCAAGCTGTCTTGGAGGCGATTGATGCGGAAGGCAGAGAAGGAGCTGTCAGTGAACATGTGGCAGAGGAGATTAATCGCTTAGATGAAGCCTCCAAGGCTCTCTCGGAGAGAAATGGACAGGCTCCGGCAATCGAGGAATTGATGGAGTATCTGGGAATGCCAGAGGAGGAGATACGAGAATATATGAAAATATCCCTTGATGCCATTAATGCAGGACTTCAAAATTAAGATTCTCAAATTTAGATAAAAAAGACTTCTGTACAAGCACTGAAAAACGGGCTGTACAGAAGTTTTTTTATGTTATTTTATCTTCTATAAATAATATTTCCGTCAGGGGTATTGATAATTTCAGAAGGCTCTTCTGAGGTTGGTGCGGGTGTGTTATTTGGGTTATTTGGCCCAAAGAACTCATTGTATTCATTTGCAGGATCACTTCCCGGTGGCACGGGCTCTCCTGGCATGGACGGATCGGTAACAGGAGGTACGATGCCAGAGTGAACTGGACAATAATTATCTTTTAGTGTTTCCGGCATAAGGTAGGTCAGATCCTGCGAATTGCCCATAATAGCAACAGCGTTGTCCTCTGATACATTTGGTGAAATCGTGGTCGGAATATTTGCACTGTTAATATATACGTGTTCCTCAAGGGATTCAGCGGGGCAATATTCGGTGGAAAGAGCGCCGCTGTCCTTACATACAGTGACTTTAATATGATTGTCACAGGTTTCTGTGGGCTCTGTGCCACTGACGAAAAATTCTGTTTTTACCATGGAACCCCTTGGATCGCGGTCACAGAGTCCCGACACAGCAAGCTTTCCTGATTTTCTGCAGATAGATGCCTGTGTCAGCCCTTCTGGTCTTGGAAAGCTTTGAGATTCCAAATTCTCGTGGATTCTGGTCATAATTTTGCCCCACAAGGTGCGGTGGTAGCGGCGTTCATTGCCCAACTGCGGGCGGTTCTCATCATAGCCTGACCAGATACCTGCTGTGTAATAGGGGGTATAACCCACAAACCACACATCATTATAATCGGAAGTGGAACCCGTCTTTCCGGCGGTGGTCATGTTGCTGATACGCGCGGCGGTTCCGGTTCCGCTGGTGACAACGTCCTGCATGGCGCTGGTTAGCAGAAAAGCAGTAGTCTCTTTGATAACACGATGCTTTTCTGGCGTATTGTCAATGAGAATATTACCATTATGATCAAGTACCTTAGTATAGTAGATTGGTTCTGTGTAAATACCATTGTTTGCTATAGCAGCATAGGATGCTGTCAATTCCAGATTAGTGACACCATCTGTGATTCCTCCAAGTGCAAGAGAATAATTGATGTCAGAATAAGTATTTCCGTTTGCGCTTACACGGCTCTCAACTAAGGTGGTGAAGCCAAAATTCATAAGATAGCTAAAGCCAAGGCTTGGCGTGATGTCAGCGATAGTCTTAACAGCAACGATATTGACAGAATCGCGGATCGCTTCTCGAATGGTGGTAAATCCTTTATAAGTATTATCATAATTGTTAAATGGGTAGCCATCCGGCGAAGTGTAGCCTGCCTCGTCGTACTGCACAGAGGCGAGAGAGAAGCCTGCGGTGTCTAAAGCAGCGGCGTAGGTTGACACAACCTTAAATGTAGATCCCGGCTGTCTGGTGGAGGAGGTCGCTCGATTTAGAGAACGATTGACTTCCTTGATGCCGCGCTCGCCCACAACAGCTTTGACATGGCCCGTGGACTGCTCCAGCACGACAAAAGAAGCCTGAGGCTGTGGGGTATAGATAATATTTTCTCCAAGCTCAATATCAGAGGGAAGAAGTTTATTTGCTTTAAATATAGCAATCTTTTCATCAGCCTCTTCCTTAGAATTAAAGATCAGCTTGAAAAAACGATCTGCGGCGATCTCATGCTCCTCATCACCATTCTTATAGTAATTTTCCAGAGAACGCTCACTAAAATTTTCCTTGGAGCCATCGGCGTGCTGAACGGACCATGCCCATGTAATAGAATATTTGGTATCCTCCGGGAAATTTTCCTCATTTTGAAATTCCTCATCACAGATTTGCTGGATGGATGGGTCCTGTGTTGTAAATACACTCAAGCCTCCTGCAAAGGCGAGCTGCTGTGCCTGTGCTTCTGTGTAGCCTTTTTTGGTCTGTAAATCAGAGATAAGCTGTGACAGTGCTGCATCTGTAAAAGAGCTATAGACAGAGGTATTATTCATATATTCTATGTTATTATTCTCAATGCGAGTGTACACGTCATCTGCCATAGCTTCGTTGTATTCTGCCTGTGTGATATGGTTAAATTTCAACATTTTCTTGAGCACTTCCACCCGTCGCTCATTGTTATTTTCGGGATAATAGATAGGGTTCCGACCAGAAGGATTCTGCGTGATGGCTGCGATAACAGCAGATTCTGATATAGTCAGATCCCAGACATCTTTATTAAAATATCTCTTGGAGGCAGCTTGTACTCCCAGAGTATTACTGCCAAGATTGATCATGTTGAGATAGTTTTCCAAAATCTCTTCTTTGGAATATATTTTCTCCAGTTCAAGCGCAAGAAACTGCTCCTGAAGCTTACGCTTGACACTGACCATAAAACTATCCTCATCCATACCACTATTAAAAATCTTGTTTTTTAGTAGCTGCTGTGTGATGGTACTGGCACCTTCACGGAATTTAAAGCCATTCATAACACCTTTATATGCCGCGCGAAAGATTCCTTTTACATCAATACCATTGTGATCAAAAAAACGCTCATCCTCTATATCGACAAAAGCATAAATCAAATGCTTCGGCATCTCCTCAATGCTTGCGGAGATACGGTTGGAGCCTGTCATAACAAGGGAGGCGATCTCTTCTCCTTCTGTATTATAAAATTTGGTGGCATAGCCCTCTGGTGTCAGGTCTATACTGGAAATATCGGGGGCGGTGGAGATAATGCCCTTTACCATGCCAAGACCTGCGCAGCCGACGAAAACACCGCTTATCAGGATTACGACAAGAAGTATCTTTATAATGGTAATGCCCAGCTTTGTACTCAGTTTTTTGGATGTTGAGTTTATCTTTTTCTGTTTAGCTGAAATGCCGTTTTTTCCATAATTCATGGTGTGCTTCCTCCTTATCCCAACCATTATATCAAAAAAGGCTATGTAAATAAAGTAAAACTTGAAAAGTTCATAATTTTATAAAAGAATCTATCCATCTTTCCCACTTTGTCTTAAGAATTTACTGTGAAATGACAGTTTATACGAAACAGACAGAATTTTATATAAAATATTGATCGACAGGCTTGAACAAAATAGAAGAAGAATCGGGAGAAGATGACGAGAATAGAAATGTTTTAGGGGAATTTTGCGGTGGAAAAGAGTGGGAATTACTGGA
>CAMUFS010000140.1 GCA_947088195.1 uncultured Clostridia bacterium | reverse complement strand
TGATATTCCCGCATCACGAGAATGAGATCGCACAGAGCGAAGCGGCGAATGGAAAACCATTTGCAAAGTATTGGATGCACAATGCATTTTTAAATATAGATAATCGAAAGATGTCAAAATCGGAAAATAATTTCTTTACGGTGAGAGAGATAAGTGAGCGCTATCCATTGCAGATTCTTCGATTTTTTATGCTGAGTGCACATTATAGAAGCCCGCTTAATTTTAGCAATGAGTTGATAGAAGCTGCGAAGAATAGTTTGGAGAGAATACTGACCGCTGTGGATCATCTTACGTATCTGTTGAAGGGAAAAGAATCGTTCACATGCACGGAGGAGGAAAAACAAGCGCTTTTGCGGGCGGGTGAATATATCAAAAAGTTCGAGGCAGCGATGGAGGATGATTTTAATACAGCGGATGCAATCGCAGCGCTGTTTGAGCTGGTAAAGTTTATTAACACAAACAGCAGTGTGGAGAACAGTGCAGAGTATCTGCAAGCTTTGAAGGATATGCTTGTAAAGTATTGTGATATTTTGGGCATTATTGCAGAGAGAAAGGAAGAGCTTTTGGACGAGGATATTGAAGCGTTGATACAGGAGCGCCAGCTTGCGAGAAAAGAGAAAAATTTTGCTCGCGCTGATGAGATTCGCAAGGAGCTTTTGGAGAAAGGAATTATTCTGGAGGATACCAGAGAGGGAGTAAAATGGAAGAGGAGCTGATGGGAAACACTCTGGAGAATTTTGAGTCATATGTAAAGGATATGCTTTTTTTGAAGGAGGCAGATGCAAAGATGTATTCTCCGCTTGTGCTTGCTTATATAGGGGATGCAGTATATGAGGTAATTATTCGTACCATTGTTGTAAATCATGGAAATTGCCCAGTAAATCGGATGCACCAGAAGAGCAGCAGTCTTGTGAGAGCAGCGGCACAGGCGGAGATGATACAGATGATGAAGGAGGAGCTTACGGAGCAGGAGCAAGCAATTTACAGGAGAGGGAGAAATGCGAAATCCGCCACTGCCGCAAAAAATGCGACAATAGCGGATTACCGCGCAGCTACAGGCTTTGAGGCGCTGATAGGGTATCTATATCTAAATGGAGAAAAAGAACGCTTGATTGAGCTAGTGGGACATGCGCTGCAAAAGAAGGGCATTTTTGATAACATGGACGGCGTACACTCGTGACTTTAGTCATGAGTTAGCCGTCTTTAGTTGACTTTAATAGCTACATATGGTATACTTTAATTATAAATAAAGATAATATATTTACAATAAATATAAATGTTACGCATGGTAGAGGATATGTATATTGTCTCCAATATCATATCGTATGGTGTACCAAATACCGTAGAAAGGTCATTGTCGGCGACATAGAAACCGATGTGAAAGAATATCTTCACCGTACAGCGGAGAGCTTGGATATTAAAATCCTTGCCATGGAAACCATGCCAGACCATATACATATGCGAATCGAATGTAAGCCTCAGTGCAGACTTTCCGATGCAATTAAAGTTTTTAAAGGAAATACGGCAAGATGGCTGTTTCTTGCACATCCTGAAATCAAAAAACAGCTTTCGGGTGGTCATCTGTGGAATCCATCTTATTTTGTGGCAACGGTAAGTGAACGAACCGAGGAACAAGTAAGGAATTATATGAAAAGTCAGAGAGGAGAGTAATCCATGAAGATATATTCTACCTATTCCGTAAAGATAAAAAAATACAATCGCATATTTTCGGAAACGGTAACAATATATCGAAATGCAGTTCAGTTTTTCATAGAAGTATGTTTTTTCGAGTGGGTAACGATAACAGCTATTCAAAGCAATCAGGCCCAGATGATGTATGTGGAGTCTCTTTGTCATAAAACGAAAAAAAATCCGTCTTCCAAGTATGATTTTGACTCTAAATTTTATAAAATGCCATCTTATATACGCAGGGCAGCAATCGCAGAAGCAATAGGAAAGGTATCTTCCTATCCGTCTAATCTTAAAAATTGGCAAGAGAATCCAGTAGGTAAAAAGCCTACATTGAATCGTTGTGGATGTATATATCCATCCTTATATCGTAATGGTATGTATCATCAGATAGAGGAATATACTGCCCAGATAAAAATATATCATAATAATACATGGACATGGTTCGATATAGACCTTTGTAAATCGGACATGGATTATATAAAACGCAAGTGTAATAACCGCAAAATGTGTACTCCTACCTTGCAAAAGCGTGGCAAAGAGTGGTTCTTAGATTGTGATCTTAACGCCTCGTATAATATAGCGGCTCGTTACTATATAAGAGAACACATAAAATCCTGTTCGGTGACGGAGAGGTTAGAAATTGAGGCAAAAGTTCCTCAATGTACTAAGAGAAGCACCTGCACGTTAGCTGATCTAATTCGTTTAAATGCGGTCTTAAACAACGTAACGGTTGTGTGAGAACTGAGATTAAACCGTATGGACAGAAACGCAGTCCGATGCCCCTAAAGGGCAACCACAATGGTAGATTGTGGCAATAGGAAGCACGCGACTTTAGTCGTGTGAGGCTTCACATAAGGGAAAGGGAATATATATGAGATATGAAGAATTGGTGATAGAGGGAAGAAATGCTGTGCTTGAGGCATTTCGCGCTGGAAAGACGATAGACAAGCTCTTTGTCCTAGATGGCTGTCAGGACGGCCCTATCAGAACGATTGTCAGAGAAGCAAAAAAGACAGATGCGATTCTTCAGTTTGTCACAAAGGAGCGTCTGGATCAGATGTCGGAGACCGGAAAGCATCAAGGTGTGGTTGCTTTTGTAGCCGCATATGAATATGCCAGCGTGGAAGATATGCTCGCGGCTGCCGCTAAGAAGGGGGAGGAGCCATTTCTTATTCTTCTTGATAATGTGGAGGACCCGCATAATTTGGGGGCTATTATCCGCACGGCAAATCTGGCTGGTGCGCACGGCGTAATTATACCAAAAAGACATGCGGCGGGACTTACGGCGGCAGTGGCGAGAGCTTCTGCGGGGGCACTTCATTATACGCCGGTCGCCAAGGTGACAAATCTGTCTGCCACAATAAAGGAGCTTAAGAAAAAAGGGCTGTGGTTTGTATGTGCTGATATGGACGGAGAGGTGATGTATCACTTAAACCTTGGAGGCCCCATTGGACTTGTGGTCGGAAACGAGGGAGAAGGTGTGGGAAGATTGGTAAAAGAAACCTGTGATATGGTTGCATCCATACCAATGAAGGGAGATATTGATTCTCTTAATGTATCAGTGGCAGCGGGAGTACTTGCCTATGAGATTGTGAGGCAGAGGCAGAGCGGCAATAAATAGTTTTGATTTCCATGGAAAGTGATTGCATTTTCATATTGGATAAGTTACAATATTAATAGTAAAAATTGGGAAATTGTCGCAAAATAACAGGAGGACTACCATATGGAGATGCAGATTATTGAAAAGTACATGGACGAGCTTTTGGAGAGAAGTACTTTAGATGTTCCAGCGTGGAATATTGAGGCAAAGAGAAGAGATGGAAAATCGCTGTGGAATTATGTAGATGGCTGTATGATTCTTGCTATTTTACAGACCTATGATATTACAGGAAATAAGAAATATTTGGATTTTGCAGATTCTTATATCAGTCATCGCGTGGATGAAGATGGAACCATTACAGGGTTTAATATAGAGGCATTTAATATTGACAGTGTCAATGCTGGAAAGACATTGTTTGAGTTGTACGATCTGACGGGAAAAGAAAAGTACAAGAAAGCGATGGATGTTATTTATAAGCAGATTTTACTTCAGCCAAGAACAAAGGATGGGAATTTCTGGCATAAGCTAATTTATCCTCAGCAGGTTTGGCTGGACGGCTTATATATGGGGCAGCCATTTTATATGGAATATGAG
This sequence comes from uncultured Clostridia bacterium, assembly GCA_947088195.1. GTDB lineage: Bacteria > Bacillota > Clostridia > Lachnospirales > Lachnospiraceae > RGIG8607. The sequence goes on along the minus strand of CAMUFS010000140.1, from coordinate 3,778 downwards.
ACGCGTTTTAATGATAAGAAGAATTATGCGGACATCTATCATCAGTTTTTTAATGTAGTTCGTTTTATGAGAGATGGGAAAACAGGACTCTATTATCATGCCTATGATTCCTCCAAGACAATGTTCTGGTGTGACAAGGAGACGGGATTATCAAAGCATTTTTGGCTTCGCGCGCTGGGCTGGTACTCAATGGCGCTTTTGGATACTTATTGCAAGGCAGATCCTTCTGTGATGGAGATGGAGCATGAAGAGCTAAAAAAAATCTTTGTGGATTTGATGGATGCTATGCTGCGGTATCAAGATAAATCTGGCATGTGGTATCAGGTTGTCGATATGGGAGATCGAGAGCCGAATTATTTGGAGACAAGCGGAAGCGCAATTATGGCATATTGCTTATTAAAAGGTGTACGCTTTGGTGTTCTGCCAGAGAGCTATCGTGAATATGCGATCAAGGCATTCCAAGGAATATGTGATAAATATCTGGTGACAAAAGAAGGCGAGATGAGTCTTGGAGGTATTTGTCTGGTCGGCGGTCTGGGCGGTCCGACAAAGAGAGATGGAAGCTTTGATTATTATATGTCAGAGCCGGTGGTAGAGGATGACGCAAAGGGTGTCGGGCCATTTTTGCTTGCCTACACAGAGCTTCGCAGAATTGGATAATAGAGAGAATAAGATAACACAATAAAAGAATAGATACCAAATGGCGAGCAGGGGAGAATAAGGTTCCCCTGCTCAATTAGCGAAAAAGAATAAAATAATTAAAAAGAAAATGAGGGATTTTTATGAGAAAATATGATGTATTAATTATTGGGGCAGGTCCTGCAGGTATATTTACAGCACTGGAAATGTTAAAAAAAGGAAGTACAAAGAAAATTGCGATTGTAGAAAAAGGCAGGGCGATAGAAAATAGAAGCTGCCCGAAATCAAAGACAAAGAAATGCTTGAATTGCAAGCCATATTGTCATATTACAACAGGATTTTCAGGAGCTGGGGCATTTTCAGATGGAAAGCTTTCTCTAAGCTGTGAGGTTGGAGGAGATTTACCTCAATTAATTGGGGAGGAGCTTGCTCAGGAAACCATTCAATATACGGACAAGATCTATCTGGATTTTGGTGCAGATGAGAAGGTGGAGGGAATTGACAAGGTTGAGGAGACAAAGGATATACGGCGAAGAGCGATTCAGGCGAATCTTAAGCTGGTGGATTGTCCTATTCGTCACCTTGGCACGGAAAAGGCACAGCAGATTTATCAGAGTATTGAGGAATATCTGTTGAAGCATGGAGTGGAGATCTATTTTGACACAGCGTGCAGAGAGCTTATTATGGAGGAAAATGTCTGCAAAGGGGCTGTTGTCACAGATTCTATGGGAAAGAAGGAAGAGGAGCTTCTCTATGCAGAACATGTGGTAGTGGCAGCGGGAAGAAAAGGAGCTGACTGGCTGGAACGCCTCTGTGAGCAGTACGGGATACTGCATGTGCCAGGAACGGTGGATATTGGAGTTCGTGTCGAGGTGCGCAATGAGATAATGGAATTTGTCAATAATGTTTTATATGAGTCCAAATTAATTGGCTATCCGCTTCCTTTTAAGGATAAAGTGAGAACCTTCTGCCAGAATCCGGGCGGATTTGTCAGTCAGGAAAACTATGACAACAATCTTGCCGTGGTCAATGGCCATTCCTATAAAGAGCTAAAATCGGAGAATACAAATCTTGCCATTCTCTGTTCCCATAATTTTACAGAGCCATTTAACCAGCCGATTGCCTATGCACAGAAAATCGGAGAGCTCACCAATATGCTTGGCAGTGGGCATATTTTGGTACAGCGCTATGGAGATATTTTGGGAGGAAAGCGCACATGGCAAAAAGAGCTTAGTCGTTCTAATGTAAAGCCAACATTGCCGGATGCAGTTGCAGGAGATATTACAGCAGCGATTCCCTACCGTGCAATGACAAATATTATAAATTTTATACAGGCGGTCGATCATGTGGTGCCAGGATTTGCAGGAAATGAGACCTTGCTGTACTCCCCGGAGCTTAAATTTTACAGTAACCGTGTAAAGATGACGCCAGAATTTGACACCAATATCAAAGGATTGCATTGTCTTGGAGATTCCAGCGGCTGGACGCGCGGACTTATGATGGCGTCTGCCATGGGTGTGCTGATGGGTAGAAGGCTGGTATAGGTAATATGGCAGAAAAGATAAAAAGCATGACAGAGGGGAGTCCGGTAAGACTGATCGCCTCCTTTGCGCTCCCTCTTATGCTTGGCAATATATTTCAGCAGCTCTACACAGTAGTAGATACCATGGTGGTGGGAAGGATTCTGGGAGTTCAGGCGCTGGCAGCGCTGGGAGCCTCCGACTGGCTAAACTGGATGATGCTTGGTATGGTGTCAGGCTTTGCACAAGGGTTTTCCATTCAGATTGCACAGGAATTTGGCGCAGGAAATATGGAAAAGCTTCGCCGTGCCTTTGCCTGCTCTATCACGCTCGCCGCCATTCTTTCTGTGTTACTTTTGCTATTTAGCCAGTGGTCCCTCCACACAATCCTTATATGGATGAGCACGCCGGAGGATATTATAGGAGATGCTATTCTTTATCTAAGAATTATGTTTTGCGGCATACCACTTTTGATGGCATATAATATGGCTGCGTCTGTGCTGCGCGCGATGGGAAACGGAAAGGTGCCCTTATATGCCATGATATTGTCATCTTCTATCAATATTGTACTGGATATTCTCTTTGTGGGAGGTTTTCACATGGGAATATCAGGAGCAGCGATTGCCACAGTGATAGCGGAGGGCTGTTCTGCTGTGTATTGTATTATGGTAATAAAAAGAATTTCCTGTTTGAGTCTTAGGCAAGGAGAAAAAGAGAAAAAAGAGGCAAGCTATTGGAGAATGGACGTTGGTTTGGCGGGAAGGCTTTTGTTGTTAAGTGCGCCAATCGCTTTTCAGGCTGTTATGATCTCCGTGGGTGGTCTAGTCGTGCAGAGTGTGGTAAATGGATTTGGCGTGGTGTTTATCGCTGGTTTTACAGCGACGAATAAGCTGTATGGAATCTTAGAGATAGCAGCGACAGCGTATGGATTTGCCGTCACCACTTACACAGGGCAGAATCTGGGAGCAGGAAACATCAAGAGAATAAAAGATGGCGTGAGAGCAGGAATGTTAGTTGCCGCTGCGACATCAGTGGTGATTTCGGCTGTGATGATACTATTTGGAAGTAAAATTGTGGGTCTATTTATCTCCGGGGAACCATCACAGGTTGCGGAAGCGACCACAATCGCATATCATTTTTTATTGGTGTTAAGCATACCACTGGTGATATTATATTTTTTATATGTGTATCGCTCTGCGCTTCAAGGAATGGGAGATACTATGATTCCAATGCTGTCAGGTGTGGCAGAATTTATTATGCGAATAGCAGCCGTATTTGTGCTGCCGCGCATCTATGGGCCAGAGGCGGTATTTTTTGCAGAAATAGCAGCGTGGCTGGGAGCAGATGTGATATTGATAACGACATATTATATTAGAATACATCAATTTACAAATAGATTTAGAGTGCGACAGGAGAAATAAATTTCTGGAAAAGTATACTCATTTTTTGAGAGGTCCGTATAGCTAATCTACTATTCTCCTCTGTCACCTAATTTCATTGACACTCCTCATGCCTAAAGGCAGGGGATTCTTGCTACCTGCCACTATTTAGTAGCTGACCAGTCCATTTCTGATAGGTCGTAGTGCAAGGTATGGGTGTGCCATCACCCATCATAGGGC
>CAMUFS010000139.1 GCA_947088195.1 uncultured Clostridia bacterium | reverse complement strand
AATGGAAGAATCACATTCCAGCACAGCCAAGAAAGTAGCCCAGAGAATTGGCTATAGTCCTACGGAACCTATTGAAAAACGTCGGTGCTTAACGAGGTTTTAAACGAGTTTAGCATCCGCTACGTTTTGAACTAAGCGGGAGCGGGGTGACGGAGGACTATAGCCAATTCTCTGGGTGGACCCTTCTAGAATATGATTCACCACCCCAAAATCACAAATAACCTATAAGGATATTTTGTATAAAGTATGCTTTAGAACAAATAAAATGGTGGCACATATATGTACAAAGATGTAAAAATAGTTATATATGTTAAGTGATAATGTATCTGGCATACAAAAAAAGCAGGGCAAAACCACTATTATCCTCAAGGAACCTATTGAAAAACGTCGGCGGTTAGCGAGGTTCTCATGAGCTTAGTGTCCGTTACGTTTTTCACTAAGCGGGAGCGGGGTGACGGAAAATAATAGTGATTTTGTTCTGCGGACCTTTTTCGAAAATGATTAAAAAAATTTATTATATTAAATTTTAATAAAAACATTATCCTTATTATGAAAGTTATTATAGAAATTATAAGAAATAACGGTTGTTTGTATGATGTTCTGGTAGTATAATGGATATCAGAATATTTAATAAGGAGGGTGTTTTTACATGGAAATTAGTAAGTGTTATTCCATCAGTTACGAGGAGTATGAGGATGGTGAAGGAGCAGAGGAGCTGCTGGAAAGAATATTGAAGGACCCAGATCTTCCTGAGTTGAAGAAGCTTGTTATTGGCAACTGGGGCGATGCTTGGGAAGATAGTTGTCAGGAAATTATTGATGGAATTGTGAAAAATGCGGATCGGTTTTCCAATATTGAGAGTATATTTATCGGAGATATGGATTATGAAGACTGTGAAGTTTCATGGATTATTCAGGGTGATTACAGTAAGCTTTGGGGTGCTATGCCACAGCTTAAGGAATTGACTGTTAAGGGGAGCAATGATCTGGAATTTGGGAATATTGATCACCAAAATTTGGAATCGTTGACAGTGATTTGCGGCGGTCTTCCTGTGTCTGTGATAGAATCGATACAAAAAGCGAAACTTCCAAAATTGAAAAAATTGATGCTTTATATTGGAGTCGATGATTATGGATTTGACGGAGATGTAGATACTATTAAAGATTTGCTTGCTAAGTCAGATTTTCCTGAGCTTACATATCTTGGAATTACAGATAGTGAGATTCAGGATGAGGTTGTGGAGGCTGTACTTGATTGTAAGTATATGGGACAGATAAGCACACTTGATTTGTCGATGGGAAGCTTGACAGATAAGGGAGGCAAACTGCTTTTGGAGAAAATTCCTACATGGAAAAATATTAAAAAGCTGGATTTGCATTATCATTATATGTCGGATGAAATGGAACAGAAATTGGAAGCACTTCCGATTGAAGTGGATGTTTCAGAGGGAAATGAACCAGTAGATGACAAGGATGAGTACTGTTATATGAACGCTATGTTGACAGAATGAGACAGGCGATATTACTGGGGAATCCCAATACAAAGAGAACTATCTTTCTGGAAAGGGCAGCAGAGAAGGAAGGGCTGTCCTTTTTTCAGGTGGATTGGAAAGATTGGAAGAGTCAGTTTGATAAATTTTCTGGAAAAAATTTATTTGTAAAGATCGATCCGCCTCTCTGGACAAGCTGTTATCTTGATGAGCTTGATAGTTTGACAGGAGGCTATCTGAATAAACTTCAGGAGCTAAGTGATCTGGCACAGGAGCGGGAGATAGAATTTTTTAATGCTCCTGCGATGATAGAGGAGCTACTTGATAAGCGGGCATGTAAGAAAAAACTTCTTGAGGCAGGCATATCCGTGACGGAGCCTTTGGTAGATATTTGTTTCATGGATAGAGATACATTTACCGTAGAACATCTTTTGGAGCAGATGAAGAAGAGAAGGATCTATCAAGTGTTCATTAAGCCAGTGAAGGGTTCTGGTGCTGCAGGAGTGTCTGCATTGCGCGTACAGCCGCACACGGGCAGCATGGTGCTTTACACTTGTGCGCTGGTACAAGGAAATTCGGAATTGGTTAATACAAAAAGGCTGCGACGGTTTTCAGAATCAAAGGAGATTCTGCTTTTGCTGAAGCTTTTGTTTGAGATGGATTGTATTGTGGAGCGGTGGTATGCCAAGGAGGAATATCAGGGTTATTCTTATGATTTAAGAGCCGTGTGTCAGGAAGGAAAGATAGATTTTTTGTTGGGAAGACTTTCCAAGGGTCCTGTGACAAATCTGCATCTTAACAATCATCCAGTTGAATGTAAGGAGTTGGGGCTTTCTGAGAAGAAACTGGATGAAATCACATTGCTTTGCCAGAGCTGTATGGCGTGTTATCCGGGGCTTCGAAGTGCTGGCATTGATATTTTGTTGGAAAAAGGCAGCCAAGCTCCAAGAGTGATAGAGATGAATTCTCAAGGCGATCTGATCTATCAGGATATTTATCAGGAAAATAGAATTTATCGTCATCAGGCGAAGATTATGAAAGCATGTTGTATTTGATTCCCGTGAGCAACGAGCCAAGTGAGCATGTTTACATGCACATTTGGCGACTGCCGCGAGGGTCACATACCCCGATGCTCTGCATCGTTGCAAGCGTGATGCCTCGTATGCTTGCATCAGGGTTGTTGACCTTGTGTGATACTGTTTGCGATATGCAAAGTTAGGAGGAATATATGGGTGAAGAGACAGTGAAGGAGGTACCTGTGCGATTGTTTGCAGCCTCCCGAACAAATAAGAAGCCATCTGTAGATATGAAACAGGTGGTTGGCAAGAAAGATATTCTTTTTATCTGTCTGGATACACTGCGCTATGATGTGGCAGTTGAGGAGGAGGCATTAGGGCACACGCCAGTGTTAAATCAGTTTGGAAGGTGGAAGAAATGCCAAGCGCCGGGAAATTTTACTTATCCGTCTCATCATGCTATGTTTGCGGGCTTTTTGCCATGTGAATTTGAGGCAAAGAATGTGGCAGACCGGGAGATGTTGTTTTTCCCAAAATCCATTGGACTTGGGAAGAAGGAACCAGAAGGAGCCTTTGCTTTTTCTGGCAGCACGATTATGGAGGGGCTAGAAAAGGAAGGATATGATACATGGTGTGTGGGTGGTGTAGCTTTTTTGATAAACGCTCGGATCTGGGAAAGGTATTTCCGGGATATTTTCAGAAAAGCTTTTGGAATCCTTCTTTTGGTTGTCCAGTAAAGGACAGCACAAAAAATCAGGTTGATTTTATTTTAAAAAAGGTAGCAGATGCTGACAAGGAAAAACATATTTTTCTCTATCTTAATGTAGATGCCATCCATTATCCCAATTATTTTTACGAGGAGGGTGCTTCGAGTGATAGCCTGTCAAGCCATGCCGCTGCGCTGCGGTATGTGGATCGGGAGATAGGAAGGCTGCTTGAAGGCTGGGAGGCACAGAGGGGAGACGCTTTTGTGATATGTTGTTCGGATCATGGAACTTGTTATGGGGAGGATGAATGTCAATTCCATGGCATTAACCATCCAGTGGTCAACACCATTCCATATAAACATTTTTTTATATCTGATAAGGCGAAAACTTCTATTTTAAATGATGGTGAATAATATGAATCCATATATGCAGTATATGTACAGTTATCCGCATAAAACGGCATATCGTTCCCTGAGCGGGATTTTACTTTCGAAGTATGCCTCGCTTTTAAAAGGGGAGGGACATGGGCTGTATCTTCATATTCCTTTTTGCCAGACAAAATGCGGGTATTGTAATTTATTTTCTGTGACAGGGCAGACACAGGAGAGAATCGATCGGTATCTTGCAGCGGTAGAGCGCCAGAGTAGACAATATCAGGAAATTTTGGAGCCATATCAGACAGTATTTTCTTCTCTTGACATCGGCGGCGGCACACCACTTCTTTTGACGAAAAAGCAACTTGAGCGAATGTTTGGCGGCTTGAAGGAGCATTTTCAGTTTTGTGAAGATTTAAAATTGGGTGTGGAGACAGCTCCAAACCAGACAACAAAGGAAAAGCTTGCTATCTTAAAACAGGCAGGTGTTTCGAGGATCAGCATGGGGATACAGAGCTTTTCAGACAGAGAGCTTGGAGCACTTAGAAGGCAGCACAATGCAAAACAGGCAAAGGAAGCATTGACGCTTATTAAGTTCTTTGATTTTTCTTGTGTGAATGTAGATTTTATCTATGGGATTCCGGGACAGACCGTGGATAGTTTGCTCGCTTCTTTGAGAGAGGCAATAAGCTTTGAGCCAGATGAAATATTTATCTATCCATTGTATGTAAAGCATGGGGCTGGGCTTGAGCAGGAGGGTATTGTGCCAGAGCCAGAGGAAGCTCTTTTGCAGTACCGGGCTGCCAGAGATTTTCTTAAAAAGGTTGGTTTTCGTCAGGACTCTATGCGAAGATTTGTGAGAGGAAGTGAAAAGAGGCAGTTTTCAGAATGTGGATTTGGCACTTCTTTGGCGTTGGGCTGCGGCGGGCGAAGTTATCTTGGCAGGCTTCATTTTTGTAGTCCTTATGCCATCACAAGAAAAGAATGTCTTTTGCGGCTTGATGAGTTTGAGCAGACAGAGGATTATACAAAGATCACACATGGGATCTTTCTGTCAGAGGAAGAGCTTAAAAGGCGCTATGTAATAAGACATCTGCTAATTCGTCCCGGTTTGGCTTTGGCGCGATATTATGATAGCTTTGGCAGTCAGGTGATGGAGGATTTCCCACAGTTATATGATTGGGAGGAAAAGGGATATCTTTTGAGGGGAGAGTACCTTTCCTTGTCAGACAAGGGACTGGAGCTTTCCGATTATCTTGGGCCGCAGTTAATCTCGGCGGAAATTTTGGCAGCGATGGTTGAATGGGAGAAGCTTTATGGAAAAACATATGATTTTGTACCGCGGCAGCCTGAAAAGCTGTAATTATCGCTGTTCTTATTGTCCATTTTCCAAACATCCCATGTCTGAGAGAGAGCTTAGAAAGGATCGGGAACAATGGGAAGCTTTTGTTCAAGGTTATCAAGAAAAAGCAGAGGGACTCATGCTTGGTGCGCTGATGGTAGTTCCCTATGGTGAGGCGATGATACATCCTTGGTATCCTGTAGGACTGGCGCATATAAGCCGTCTTTTGGAGACAGATGCTGTAGGTGCACAGACAAATCTAAGCTTCTCTGTTAAAGAATTTCTGACATGTTATCAGAAGGCAGGAGGAGAGGTAAGTAAATTAAGATTTTGGGCTACTTATCATCCAGAGATGGCAGAGGTGGAGGAATTTGCAGAAAAATGCAGGGAGCTTAGAAGTGCAGGGGTTTCGATCTGTGCAGGATGTGTCGGCGTGCCAGAAAATCAGGAAATTCTAAAGGAATTAAGAAGAAAGCTTCCCAAGGATGTGTATCTTTGGATCAATAAGATGGACGGATTGCGGCGCGCATATACAAAAGAAGAAATAGAAGTATTTTTAAGCATAGATCCCTATTTTAAAGAAGAGCTTGCACTTATGCCAGCAGATGCTTCTATGTGTCAAGGACGTCTTTTTGTGGAAGGGGACGGAAGGATGCGTATTTGCAATATAGGTATGGTTTTGGAGAAGCGCTGGGAGGAGCTTGGCAGAGAGATAGATGGAGTGACAACAGCAGAGAATTTTCCAGAACCTAAGTGCGGTAGAAAGTATTGTACTTGTTATCTTGCCTATGCTGGGAGGAAGGACTTTAGAGAAAAGGGGCTGTTTGGTATATATCCTCTGTTTCGGATACCGGGAAATAATTGGATAAAATGATAAGCAAAGGGGGAGGGGCCGATCAGAGAATTGTCTATGATCCTCTGTCACCCCTCTTTTACTTAGTGAAAAATGTAGCAGACGCTAAGCTTACAACTATCTCGCTGAAGCGTACCACATAATTTGTAAGCTCATTATGTGCGATTTTTTTTCAATAGGTTCCGTAGGACCATAGACAGTTCCCTGAGCTACTTTCTTGATTGTACTAGAGTGTGTTTGAAAAGTACTAAATATTTGTTGTTCCAAAGAAAAATAAATAAAAAAATATTTTGGTTTATTCTTTTCGAAAGAGGTCCGCAGAGCCAAAGCATTGGTATCCTCCGTCACCGCGCTCCCGCTTAGTGAAAAACGTAACGGACGCTAAGTTCGTGAGGAACCTCACCAAGCGCCGACGTTTTTCAATAGGTTCCTTGAGGATACCAATGCTTTGGTTCTGCTACTTTTTTGGACAGTCCAAATTCGTTGTTATATGGAACATATGCTGTGATCGTTACATTTAGAAATAGTATCTATTCCTCTCTCAATTATTCTTTTGTTGTTTCTAAATAAACCTCCATGCCTGCGTTGCTTGGCATCACCATGAATGAAATATTGTAGACGATAGACCAGTAATAGTTACAAGTCATAAGTTTTGATATATACTTAACTTATCGGCAAAGGTCGGTTTTTATTTGGAGCATTGAGCCCGTAAAATAAACTGATTTGTGGCTTCCTCATTTGCACCACCATCTGTCCCCGCCATATATGGCACATAAGGACGTAAAGTAAAATAATAGGAACAAGAAGCTGCGCTGTAAATTTATCCATCGGAGGTGTCATAATGGAAAAAGTTTACGACAAATGTTGTGGTATTGATGTGCACAAGAAGCTCATCGTAGCCTGCTTCAAAATAGGTAACAAAAAGGAAATACGAGACTTCGGTGCAACAACCAGAGAACTTCTTGAAATGGCTGGAAAGTACGGTGTCTTATTGGAAACCCCTATACAACATCCTTGAAACTTGCGAACAGAAAGCCATAGTGGTCAATGCTCACCATAGGAAAGCGGTTCTGGGCCGTAAGACGGACGTGAAGGATGCAGAGTGGATTGCAGATCTTTTACAACATGGTTTGCTTACGGCGAGTTACATCCCAGATAAGGAGCAACGAAAGAACAGATCCTAGATGATCTGAATGGGATCATGTCAGAACTTCAGCGAAAAATGATGAGAATACTGCTCGACCATCTGGATGAGTGGAATATCCACATCAAAGAGTTGGACGATAACATGGATAACTTCATGAAGCCAGAGGAGAAGAAAGCCGCCAAGGTGATACAGGATATCCCTAGAATCGGAAATACCAGCGCGCAGGCGATCCTTTCCGTAATCGGGACAGACATGGGACGTTTTCCAACGGATGCGCATATATCTTCGTGGGCGGGTCTTTGCCATGGAAATAATGAGAGTGCACATAAGCGGAAATGTGGTAAAGCAAGAAAGGGAAACGCGCTGTTAAGGGAAACGTTAGTGGTATGTGCTCATTCAGCAGTGAAAAATAAAAAATCGTATTTCTCTGCGCAATTTGCGCGAATCAGTGCTCATCGTGGGAAGAAAAGAGCATATGTAGCAGTGGCACATTCTATGCTAGTAGCCATATACCACATTCTCAAGGATAGAGTAACGTTTAAGGATTTGGGGGCTGATTATTACAATCAGTTTAACAAGGAACACAAGATAAATGTATATCTAAAGAGGTTAAAAGCACTTGGTTGGGAAGCCGTTGTTGCCATATAAGTTTTTTAGTCGAGCTAAAAAAGTACGAAAAAGTTTGATAGGGATAGTTTGTGCTTTTTTGGTTATTCGAGAGATATTGTTTCAAAGTAAAAATGGAAGAATCACATTCCAGCACAGCCAAAAAAGTAGCCCAGAGAATTGGCTATGGTCCTATGGAACCTATTGAAAAACGTCG
>CAMUFS010000138.1 GCA_947088195.1 uncultured Clostridia bacterium | reverse complement strand
CTTCAGCATTTCTTGATTTTCACGCATAAATATAGTACCTTTTTTCAATATCCTTGCATATCCCCAGCGATACCCCGGATCTGTTTTATAGGTCTGTAAAAAATACTTATCCCTATTCAGTTGTGTTTTACAAACCTTACAAAATTTATCATAATCTTCCCTCAACATTCTGACATCAATATCATCATCCCAAGGAATAAAGCCTTTATGTCGGACAGCACCAAGTAATGTTCCACCATCCAATTCATAATGAATATGATTTTTTCTACAAATTCGATCCAGCTCCTTTAACATATCTAATTCTATTAATTGGATTTTTCTTATCACTTGTGGTGTATACTCAAATTTGTCCATTTACTCCATTCTCCAATAAAAAAATCTAATGTCTGTATGACAATTCCATACTTTACATCAGATTCCTTTTACTCACTATTCTTTTAACTTATTTATAACTATGTAAAGAAAAGATATTCTGAAATCTGATTTAAAGTATGAAATTGTCAGTGTTCTTTTTTTACATTCTTAGAATATATTTGGAAATTACCTCTCTCAAATGTATATCACAATTTATGAGAAATACATCTTGACAAAATAAAAGATTTCAATATACCCTAGCCTATATATCTTTCTGGCTCATTTAATATAATATCTGTAATTCCCTGTGCCTCCAATGGTGCGAAGTCTAACCTTGTTCCAGTTGGCTTTTCTGGATATAGATGCCCTCTCATCCAAGCCCTTATCGTATATCCTTTCAGTTGTTCTGGTGTCAGATCTATTTCTTTCCAAAATGGATGCAATGCCTTTGCCCCACAGCCCCCTTTTATTTTATACAGACAATCAGAAACCTTTACATCTAGTATCCCAAGCTCTGCGTTTTCATCCAATATTTTCAGCCTCTCCAACGATCTGGCATAAAAAGAGGAATATATAATTCTATTCTGAAATCCACGTCTATGTACCATCTCCACAATCTTTTCTTCCATACCTTCATAAGAAAGTACACTGTTCTTAAGCTCTATATTGATCTTAAGTCCCATCTGAATCCGTGGCTTTAACAGATCAAAAACCTCCTCCATTGTAGGAATGGACTGGCTTGGTCTGTTGTCTGTGTAGATATGAAGCTTTTTTATTTCTGAAATTGAATAATCTTTCACATATCCAATTCCTTCTGTGGTTCGATCTACTCTCTCATCATGGATCACCACCAGCTCACCGTCCTTGGTAAGCTGAATATCCAACTCAATTCCGGTAAGTTCTTTTAACTCTGCCGCTTTTTCAAAGGCAAGTAACGTATTTTCAGGATATCTTTGGCTACACCCTCTATGCGCCCACAGCTTCACCCTCTTCCCTCCTCTCTCAAATATTCTTCCATTATCTCTGCCATGGCGACAGACTCTCCTCGTGTCAGTTTAAATTCACTGTTATTGCTCCCATTTATCATAGATAAAAAGTCACTGATCTCATATCGCAACCCATCGCCCAAAAATATCTCAGAATACTTCTCTATCTTCTCCGCATTTTCATAATGCACTTCAAAATATGTTGTTTTCCACCACGGCGCCTCCGCCACAATATACCCCTTTGTGCCAGCTACCAAAAGCCTGCCCTCCGACTTTACACCAAGTCCACAGGTGGCAGTAGCAACTCCCGATGGATAGCTTAATACAGCTCTTGTAAAAAGATCCAGGCCTTTTTCATCACGAATGGAATCAAATTGAAGGGAAGTATAATCCTTTCCAAACATTTTTAATATGGGAAGCATCACATAGCTTCCAAGCTCTGTAAAGCTGCCCCCATATTGTCTGTCTGTAAGCTCTCTGCTCGTCTGATCTTCCAGCTTTGTAAAACATGCTTCCACATTTCTTATATTTCCGATAATCCCACTGCAGGCAATCCCTAATAATTTATGAAAGCCCGGACAATATGCGGTTTTAATTCCTTCCAGTAAAATCAAATTTTTCTTTTTTGCAAGCTCAAAAAGCTCTTCTGCCTGCTCTTTTTTCAGTACCATTGGCTTTTCACAAAGCACATGTTTTTGATGCTCCAATGAAGTTTTTATATACGAATAATGTGTCTCATGAGGGGAGGCAATATAGATCACATCGGATGCCTGATAAAACTCATCTAAATCCTTATAAAAATTAATCTCCCATTTATCTGCAAATTTCTTTGCACTCTCAGCATGAGGATTGTACACTCCCTGTGTGCTAACCCCGCTGACCAGCTTTGCCTCTGGAATAAATCGCTCTGCGATTCTTCCTGTTCCAATAATTCCAACCCTCTGAATTGGGCTGTTCTTCTCTCTTAACATTGTGCTGGAAATGTTTTTTGTCCGTTCCAGATAAACTACTTTACAATAATCTTTCAGATAATCAAATGCCCCTGTCCAATCGGAACCAATAGCAAAAATATCAACATGAAATTTTCTTATGTCATTTACCTTCTGTCCTTGTGATTCCTCGATAATAATTTCATCCGCAAAGCCTGTTTTCTTAATATTTTCAATGCGCGTTACCAGAGAATCCACCACATTCAGCTTTCCTCTTGCCTTGTCATAAGCTTCCGTTGTTACTCCGACAATTAGATAATCTCCCAGAGCCTTTGCCCTCTGAAGCAGACGATAATGCCCCTCATGAAAGAGGTCAAATGTCCCATATGTAATTACCCTTGTCATAAACCCCCCTGTTTTTACACTTTTTCTTTTACACACTCATAGATATTTCTGCCACATGTCCCATCTGTGTTCGCATTGATCTTAGCAAATGCCTGAAGCTGTCTTTTTTTATCAAATGGATCGCCAATTATTTTATTATCCAAAAGATCCTTTAGTGAATGAAATGCATTTTCATTTAAACAATATTGCATCCACTCCGACTCCTCCATAAAACCTGGTTCATGCTGGAGTAAATCCTCATAATCGAAATCAATCTTGACCTCTTTATATTCCTTTGTCTCAAGATTTATATTAAAAAGCTTTCTCTCTGGGCTATACCACAATCTTATATCTGTTTTTCCATACGGGTAGGTGACAATAAAATCTCCCATACCACTAGCAATAAAATATCCATTTTTTCCACGCATTGCATTTCCCATGGGAAGCTTCCACTCCTCCATTTTCCCAGTATCCCTATCAAGAGATAAAAACATATTTCCCCAGTAAGGTGAAATAATAATTGTCTCCTTTTCGTCTGTCTGTGAAAATGCAATTCTTCCAAAGGGATGTTCCTCACATTCTCGTTCATAAGGCCATTGTATAGAGCGAAATGTTTCTGGTACATCACCATATTCTCTATTCTCCCCTGTTTGGAGATTCCAGCATATAATTGTTGTACCCTTTAATGGCAGCAACCACATCTCATCTCCATTGCAAACCATTCCCTGTGTACCTCGATTATTTGAATGACTGGAAAGCACTCTTGCTTCAAATGTATCAATGTTCATAAATACAAATTGATCCTCCTCCGGTGAAGCAAAGACCAATTCATTTTTATAAAACTCTGTTCCGCCTAACTGCCACTCCCCATTTATATTTCTTATATAAAAAGGCTGTATTCCATCTACATAATGAATTTCCTCCGTCTCTACATTAATGCGTATCAGCTTTGGATATTGGAAAGGAAACAAAAAAATATAATTCTGGTTATACCAATAATTGCAGAAAGAGTTTCCTCGAACCGAAAACGCTGGAAATTCAATTTTTCTTATCTTTTTATTTTTAATAATCAATATATGTTGTGCATGATAGGGAAGTACATAAATATTACCTTTAAGCTCCAACGCTCTCATATAATATCCCCCGCCGGAATGGCCACTTCCCAGATCCATATAAAATTTATAATGATAATCATTTTTTTCGGAATACCAAAGCTGATTATTCGCTGTGACATGATACCTATCATCACCCCATGCGTCCAGCCACAGATTGCACCTTTCCCCTCTCCAATCATCTTTCTCTGGAAGGGAATGAATATTATTATTTAAGATAAATAATGGCTTCCCAACCACCCCAAACAAGGATGTGACACTTGTCGCTCCATCTCCTATATAGACATCTGAGAGAGCAATGGTATTTTCTATATCTGCTGTCTTATCATAGATTCCAATTTGTTCTGTAATAAACTCCTGTTTTAATGCATCATACACTGGCTTATATTCCTGTCTCATGGATTCAAACGTAGATTCCATTAATGGATGTGGCCTCCACAACAGACAGACGTCCGTTCTGTCTTTGAATATATCAAAGACATAGCGCATTTTTTTTAGAAAAGCATCTGTATTTCCTAACATGCCACCTATGCTTGTATTATAAAAATACACCTTCCTGCCTTCCATTTTCTCTTTCCACTCTGATGGAGGACTGGGCGGATTCTGGCATTTGTGTATTACACTGTCAAATTTAGGGGAACCCAAAACCAAAAATTTACTGTCTGGTATTCTTTCATCATAATACTTTCTGTATTTCTCAGATTGAATCACAATATAGTCTACATTTAGATAAGCCATACACAAGGCTTGTCCTTCACTCATACCCCCTGATGTAGTATAATATGGAACATATACAAGACAATCCGTAAATTTCTTTATATTTTCTGAATAAAAATAGGGATGCACACTTGTAATAAAATTTCCTTCATCATATGGATTATGAATAAAAATTAAATCTGGCCTGCGTGCTTCAAAATTATAGTCTTCATACTTTACAACTGGAACATATGCAGGATATTGCCTTGCCTCATAATGTCTTTTTACAAAGCTTCCATCCGGGCTTTTATCAAAGTATGGAATGGGAATCACATAGGCATCGCAGTCTGGATCGGTATCTGCTGCCTGCCATATACTTTCCAGACTATCCCACATACTTGCTTTGTATGGGAGAAAAACTGCTTCTATTTTCAGTTTTATATCATTTTTTACACTATTTGAAATCTTTGTCAGCTTTTGCTTTAATAATTTATAGGTTTTATTTCCATTCAGTCCTTCTCCGCTCACAAATGCCTCATAACACTGATACAATAATTCACAGTATTCCTCCAACAAGCTCACCGTTGGATGTCCCTCTCCCTCTGTCTTTTCAATTATAGTGCCAAGGGAAATGGCGCTATTTTGACATTCCTCCAACAGCTCCATAGCAGACTGACTATTCTTTTGATCCATATATGTCTTAAGCTGAACCTGTGCATCTTCAAATAGCTTTAGCAGTTCCTCTATCTGCCTTTTCTGCGCTTTTCTCATATAACTCCCATCCGTTTGCTATATTTATTTAATATGAAACATAGATCAAAGATTTCACTCTTTTAAAATAAGGTACATTGGTCATTGAAGAATTTTCTTCTATGATGCGGATTGTCCGCTTCGCTCCCTGATACATCATGATCTCTAGACATGTTCGCAGGGTCTTGGCATACCCAATACACAGATACCTTCTGTCTTCTAATGCCGTTTTGTTTTTTTATATCATGAACCCGCCTTCCAGTCCTGATGCAGCATACCTAACCTTCTCATCAAATAAAACTTTGTATTATCAAAGTTTATCCGGCTGGCCGTCCTTATGATCTCAATTTAGCACCTTCCCGTCTATCCCGCGATTTAATACATTTCTTGCTGTGTTTGTCTTTTCCTCCACACAATATCCGCAGGATGGGCAAGAAAACATGCCCTCTTTTTTTATCCCTGCTGCATGGCAGCAGCTACACTCATTGCTGATATCTTTTCCCAAAACCTCAACAAGCTTCACAGAACACTCTTTACATTTTTGACTGAGTCGGCTTCGAATGTATCCTCTCTGCCACATGGTAAGAGAATGATTTACTCGCCTGTTTGTGCTTCCTGCATGTGGCCTTGGAAGCTTTACCATATAGATTGTCTGTGGCTTTTCTGTCTCTAATAAACGATTTAGCTCATGGTTAATATAACTGTGAAGCTGCTCCTCAAATCGATGTTTTTTCGCTTTATATTTCTTGCGACCGGGATTATTCTTTCGATTCCGATTATAACTTCCTGTCTGCCTTCGCATCCAATCTGCATATTCCCGCTGGTATCTTCCCAGAGCTTCTCCATAGCTATTTCCTTTATCTGTTGTCAGCATAGTATTCATGCCGAAGGAAATTCCTATCTGATTCAAATAATCCTCATAACGATTCACCATCACATATATAGGCGCTTTGATTTCAATGCAGCTCCGATCTGGATAGAGCTTAATATATAACTGAGAGTTATATTGATTGTTATCTGTTAAAGGAATAAAAATACGCTTTCTCTTTTCTTTTGTCGAAATATAAATGCCGTGATCGGCATAACGGTACGCGCGCTCTGCAATAGAAAACCCTAATGCATACTCGGTATGTGGCTTTCTGTGATACCTTCTCACCTGCCTGCATAAATAACGGTGAAGCTTTAATGTATCCACCTGTTCTGAAAGCATCTCATACTGTTTTTGAATTTCTTTTGGCAGTACCATCGGTGTATGATTTAAAACTGCTTCAAAAATATTACTGATCCGCAGCAAAAAACGAAGATAATGTTTTTCTTCTGTGGTAAAGTGCTCATTTCCTGATATTAATTCGGCAATCTTCGTCTTCGTCCTTGTCCACTGGCCTTTAATCTCTCCTAGCGCATCAAAAACAGCAAGATAAAAATATACAGACGGCAGTGCAAGCTCTGTGCGAAGGCCACTTTCTGTCATCTCATTCTGCACCGTATAGCCCGGATACAGCTTTGATAAACTGCCAATCCCCCCAAACCGATCGTAAACATAATTTTTCACTCTTTTGTAATCTTTTGCAATCTCCTGAAGCTTTTGCATGTCTTGAGCGGAAACCGGCTCTCTGTTGTATTGGTGAATGGTCTTACATATTGTATCTGCCGACATACCTCTTTCCTTTTTGCATAAAGTATACTTTGTGCAAAGGTCTTTTTTATAGTCCCAATTACCTAGTAGGGATTCTCAGCACAAAGTTAATTTCCTTGACTTTTAGACGATATTATATTAAGATAGAGATCGATTCAGATAAAAAAAAGACCTTTGCACAAAGTATACTTTATGCAAAGGTCTTATTTATCACTGTTTTTATTCTTCCATGCGCCGCGCTTTTCTGTAAAAGGAAGATAATGGCATATCACATTGTTCTGCTGCTTCCTTTCCAGTTATTTCATTTGCTCTCCATTTTTTGTAGGCTTGTTTAAAATTGTCAGGAAGTGGTTTTCCTGGTCTGCCAAATTGCGTTCCCTTAACTTTAGCAGCTTCAATGCCCTCCTTTTGCCTTTCTCTAATATTTTTGCGCTCATTTTCTGCCACAAAGGACAAGACCTGCAAAACCGTATCGCTCAAAAAAGTTCCCATCAGATCTTTGCCGCGTCTAGTATCCAAAAGAGGCATATCCAAAACCACAATGTCAATCTTTTTTTCCTTTGTCAGCACACGCCACTGTTCCAGAATATCCTCATAATTTCTCCCAAGCCGGTCAATGCTCTTGATATACAAAAGATCATTTTCCTTCAGATTTTTCACCATCTGCCTGTACTTAGGACGGTTAAAATCCTTACCAGACTGTTTATCTATATAAATATTTTCTTTTGCAATTCCCAACTCACTCAGGGCGAGCATCTGTCTATCCTCATTTTGCTCCTGTGTACTTACCCTAACATAAGCATAAACATTTCCCATCCTATTCCTGCTACTCAAAATATAGACAAATATACCTACATTGAGATTTTAAGAATCCTCACGGATTTCTTTTGCTGTTTCACAGTGTATGTTTTTGTGGTTCCAAACAACACACTACTC
>CAMUFS010000137.1 GCA_947088195.1 uncultured Clostridia bacterium | reverse complement strand
GGGTCCACTATCGAACGTTTCTCCAAAGGAGCAGACGCAGTTCAAGCGTTAAAGCAAGGAAAGATCGACTGTGTCATTATCGATTTGGAACCAGCAAAAGCATTTGTCGAAAAAAATAATACCCTCTGTATCCTTGACGAAGAATTTACCATCGAGGATTACTCCATCTGTATCTCTAAGAATAATACCGAACTTAAGGACAAGATCAATGCGGCACTTGCCCAGATCAAAGAAGATGGCACAATGGAAAGCATTATCAACAATTACATTGGAGACACCACAAAAGGAAAAACTCCTTACACCTCTCCTGCTAATGTAGATCGCTCCAACGGAACACTGATAATGGCGACAAACGCTGCCTTTGAGCCATATGAATTTTATGAAAATAACACCATTGTAGGTATCGACATTGATATGGCACAGGCATTATGTGACGTTCTTGGAATGGAGCTTAGGGTGGAGGATATGGAATTTGACTCCATTATCAGTGCCGTTCAATCTGGCAAGGCAGATATTGGTGTGGCAGGCATGACGATGACAGAGGATCGTCTGCTCAGCATTGATTTCACCGATCCTTATACCACTGGAACACAGGTTATTATCGTAAGAAAAAAATAGGGAGAACACTTTGGAAGCGATAACTATATGGATTTCCTCCGTCTGGGAGAATTTCAAAATCGAATTTACCAATAATTTTATCACAGATAACCGCTATATGTACCTGGTTGAAGGTCTGGGCAATACATTTTTAATTACCTTCTTTGCTGTTATTATAGGAGTTACCATTGGCTTTCTGGTGGCAATTATACGTTCCACCGCAGACAAAACAGGAAAACTCGGCTTTGCAAATTGGCTCTGCAAGGTATATCTTACTATAATCCGCGGCACCCCGGCCATGATTCAGCTACTGATTATCTTTTATGTTATCTTTGGCTCTGTTTTTATTGATAAGCGAGTGGCCGCCATAATTTCCTTTGGCATTAACTCTGGAGCTTATGTTGCCGAGATTATCCGCTCTGGCATTATGTCCATTGATGCTGGACAGATGGAGGCTGGCAGAAGCCTTGGCTTTACCTATACACAAACAATGCTATATGTTATTATGCCGCAGGCATTTAAAAATGTTCTGCCTGCTCTGGCAAATGAATTTATTGTACTGCTTAAAGAAACTTCTATCTGTGGTTACGTCGGGCTTACGGATCTGACAAGAGGCGGCGATATTATACGAAGCCGCACTTTCTCAGCTTTTATGCCTCTTATTGCGGTAGCATTGATCTATCTGTGTATTGTAATGATACTTACCGCCTGCGTCAATCGTCTGGAAAGGAGGCTGCGCACCAGTGACCGATAATACAATTCTATTTGAAATAGACAATCTCTGCAAAGCCTTTGCTGATAATATGGTGTTAAATGGCTTTTCCACCCAGATACGAAAGGGTGAAGTGGTCGTTATTATCGGGCCTTCTGGTTCTGGCAAATCGACTTTTCTGCGCTCCTTAAATCTACTTGAAAAGCCGACCTCCGGCACCATCCGCTTTGAGGGAACGGACATCACAGCAAAAAACACAGATATTAACAAATACCGTCAAAAAATTGGCATGGTATTTCAACATTTTAACTTATTTCCACATATGACAATTCTAAAAAACATGACAATCGCTCCCATAAAGCTTCTAAAGCAGTCCAAGGAAGAAGCAGAACAATACGCCATGTCATTGTTGACCCGCGTAGGGCTTGCCGAAAAAGCAAATGCATATCCCAATCAGCTCTCTGGCGGTCAAAAACAGCGCATTGCCATTGTGCGTGCTCTCTGTATGAAACCGGAGGTTCTTCTTTTCGATGAACCCACCAGTGCTCTCGATCCAGAGATGGTGGGAGAAGTGCTGGAGGTTATGAAAGGGCTTGCCAAGGATGGAATGACCATGGTAGTTGTCACACATGAAATGGGCTTTGCCAAGGAGGTAGGATCGAGAGTTCTCTTCATTGACGAAGGAATGATTCTGGAAGAAAACACTCCAGAAGCCATATTTTCAAAGCCAAAAAGTGAACGGTTAAAAAACTTTTTATCCAAAGTTCTTATCTAAAATATATTATCCAAAAGAGGTCTGGCAATGCGGGCCTCTTTCCTGTTGCATCTCTATTCCATTTTTTATCAGCCAGAATAATCTGCTTCTTTTTCCTTCTGATCCATCGCCACATATAGCACAATCCCACCTAGCAGCATCGCCGCAAGCACTATAAAAATCCCCGGAAGTACTTTTTTCCCTCCCCCAAAGCTTCCTTTATCCTTATCCTTAACTGGAAAGCTCCATTCAGAAGTCCCTTCTTCTGTCACACTTTCTGTCTCTTCTATGGATTCCGTTTCCTGCTCTGTCTCCATTATACTTTCCGTCTCCTCTTCCATCTCTGTCATATCTTGTAGTTCTTCCCCTACTTCCATATTTTCTTCAGAAAGCTTCGTGCCTGACTCCTCCTCATTTCCATCTGGCTCTTCCAAAGCCTCCGATTCCTCCATCCATTCCATTATATCTTTTTCAACCGACTCATTCTCAGCCGATTCCTTCTCCATTTCTGCACTTTCCTGCTCAAAAGGTTCCTTCGATACCGTTTCCCTTTCTGTCTTCTGCACCATCTCCTTCTCTGCAATCTCCTGTTCTAACTTTCGTATCGAAGCAGACAACTCCGTTTTCTCCTTCTGCCACTTAGCATCAAGCTTTAGCTTTTCTTGTTCCATCTCTGCAATCTGATCCGAAAGCTCTTTCTTCTCCCGCTCCATCTCCTGCAATTTCTGTTCCATTCCCGCCAAATTTTCTATCTCTAGCTCCTTTGGCACCTCTGGCTGTTGCTCAAACTTTTTCTTTACTAACTCATATTCCCTAAATATATTTTGCTGTTCCTCAATGGTATGCTTCAGTTGATCCGAAAGATCCTCATTGCTCTTTATCAATATCTCATTATCTGCCAGCAATCTTCTATTTTGAGCCACTAAGCTTTCCCTCTCCGCCTCCAGATTATTATTCTGAAGCTTCAATGCCTGCTTTGCCTGCAGCAAAGAATCCCTTTCTTTCAAAAGCTCCTTATGCGCTGCATACAAGGCATCATAACGCGATATTAAATCTTCATTCTCATTCTCCAAATCCGAAAGCCTATCTCCTAGATCTGTCTTTTCATTCTCCAAGCCTGTAACCTTATCAGTCAAATCTAACCTCTCATTCTCCAAGCCTGCGACCTTATCTGTTAAATCTGTCTTTTCACTTTCCAGTCCATTCTTTTCATTTTCAAGCTGTGACACCTTATCAAAGAGATCTTTTTTCTCCGTCTCAAGCTTTGCAAGAGAATCTGCCAATTCATCTTTCTCCTTTTTTAAATCATCAAATTTTTCCCTCAAAGTATCTAGCAAAGCAGGATCAAATTCCTCCGTCCCAGTCAACTCCTGCATAAGCTTTTGCACAATATCCAACTTTTCTTTCATGCCAGACAACTCTTTTTCCATATTGCCAAGCTCCACTTTCGAACCTGCAAGCTCTCCTGAAAGCTTATCAATCTCCTTCATCGCTTTGTCAAGCTCACCAGTCAGCCTATCAATCTCTGCCCGCGCATCAGAAATCAACTTCTCATAATCTTCCTTCTCTTTCTCAGAATCTACAAGCTTTTCACTTAGCTCCTCCACTAGACTCTCACATTCTGCAAGCCTTGCCGTAAGCCTCTCCACAAATCTTTTTAGCTCCGTGTAAGTTGCACTTTCTGTCTGATTCATCAAATCGTTCAGATCAGGCGAAGCTGCCTGCACCATACATTGTGCGCTTAAAAGATAACCATCCAAAAGCGCGTCCGCCTCCACCACAATTATATTTTCCCCTATACTCTCAATAACGTCACCACTTACAATAGTAAAATCCTGAACCTCTCTTTTCTCCGTCCGACCTATTCTTGTATTATAAAAAATCGCCTCCACCTTCAGCATATTTTTCTCTATTATAATTGGCGGAATAGAATCCACACTAAAGCTTGTTCCATCCCAATAAGGTGCTTTCTGATAAGTCTCAAAAAACAACGCATTTAGACTAACTTCAAGACCACGAAGTTCCCGAACAAACACTTCAACCGAAACATCCACATCTGGCATAATAAAACTTAGTATTCCTGCACTATCATCCCACGACGCCTGTCCTCCCGAAATACTAAAATCCGCGTATTCTCTTCCTTGTTGTTTGTTTGGAATAATCTCTACCCGATCCCCAACATCCACCGTCCCATCAAATAAACTACCATCCCTGTACAGCTTCACCTGCACATCCCCAAAAACAGACAATCCTGGAGGCTCTTTCTTCCAAACCGCATACAAATCCAAATCTGAAGAAACTTCTATATTCTCCCCGTCCATATATTGCACAGCTCCCCCTGCCGAAGAAGCCCACCCAAGAAAAAGATACCCTTTTCTCATATAACTGTTTTTTGGTAAAGAATTACTGCCCGGCTTCACTGAAACAACTAACAGACTACCCTCCCCGCCATTTGCATAAAATGTAATCTGATATTGTCTTTCACGCACAGCCTCCTTGCCAAACCTAGCCAAATAATCAATAAGACCAGAGCTTATACTTCCTGATGTGCTTGTAGTATATCCATAATCATACCACTGCTCCCATGTAAAAAATCCACTTGTAATAGAGCATATTTCTCTAATAGTCGCTTCGTTATTACTTTCTT
This sequence comes from uncultured Clostridia bacterium, assembly GCA_947088195.1. Lineage (GTDB taxonomy): Bacteria > Bacillota > Clostridia > Lachnospirales > Lachnospiraceae > RGIG8607. The sequence goes on along the minus strand of CAMUFS010000137.1, from coordinate 3,093 downwards.
GTCTTACCGTTAAGCTCTTTGCCATTGCATCAAAAAGTCTCTTATAACAATTCATAGCATCTTCCGCTTTATCTTTTGTAGCACTCCCATCCGAATTTGCAGTAAACACATTTCCTTCACAAAATATTTGATAACTTTCTGAACTATCTTCATTTTCTGTAAGACTTATCTCAAGAAAAGGAAATACAACATCTTTTTCACATTTATTAACACTATAATGCTTATCCCATATCTGACGTTCATTACTTGTCCCAGCATTAATAATTTTAGAAATCTCACTCCACTCAAATTTTAAAAGCTTTGATTTACAATCACTACATTTTATATATACTGTTCCACTATCATTATACGTAACCTTACCATCATTAAACTCTGTTCTTGTCAATGTGCCAGAATCCACCACTCCATGATATAAATCCTGCCATTTCTTACAAACTGGACACCAAATCCCATATTGACTCTCTGCTGCATATAACGGCTGCAAAAAAATCCCCATTATCAATAGCATCATTAACACAATTCCGCAATACTCATATAATCTTACCTTTCCTTTCTCCATACTGTTCCTCCTGTCGACAAAATTTCTTCTAAACTGCCACGAGTGTCTCTGTGTGAATAATGGCGAATCGCCTGAATCTATAGATAATTAGAGGGATACTTCACTTGAAATTTAGTATAAATGAAAAATAACAAAATAGCAAGAACAACATTTCGACAAAACGCTACACTTATAAATTATAAATTAATTATACTTTATACGAAATATTTTTGTAGGTTATTTATAGCTATGGGATGGTGAGTTATATTTAAGAAGGGTCCGCCCAGAGGACTATAGCCAATTCTCTGGGCGGACCACTCTTCAAAAATAACTTCATTCGCTTTTAATTCTTCACCAATTTTCTTCTTACAATCATAAAACACACCAAATGTACCGCCGCCGTGATCGCCCAGGAAACTGGATAAGAAATATACAAAACCTCCAATGTTCTATGATTAGCAAATACAGTAAAAATCCAAAGCATACGCAATCCACATGCCCCAAGTAATGACACTATCATTGGCATAACTGCATAGCCTAGCCCTCGGATACTTCCCACCATCGTATCCATCACACCACATAAAGCATATGTTGTACAAATTATGCTCATGCGCCACAGTCCATAGGAAATCACCTCTGCATCAGGAGAGTAAAGCCGCAACAGCTTTCCACCCAAAAGATATGCCAAATTTCCCGTCACAACTCCCACCACAACCACATAAAGCAGGCATCCATACAAAATTCGATTAATTCTCTCATATTTTTTAGCACCATAATTCTGGCTGGTAAAACTAATGGAAGTCTGGTAAAAAGAGTTCATTGCTATGTAGATAAAACCTTCTATATTGCTGCCCGCTGTATTTCCTGCCATCGCAACAGAGCCAAACGAATTAATAGAAGATTGAATTACCACATTTGACAGAGAAAACACCATTCCCTGCATACCAGCCGGAAGTCCAATGCGCACAATCCCAAGTAGCTTATCTCTCTTCACTAACTTATCTTTTTTGCTAAATAACTTTTTTAGCTCCAAATGACATGCACCATCATCCTTTATTAGACAGCGGACAATAAGATATGCTGACACACACTGAGAAATCACGGTAGCAGATGCGACACCGGCCACATCCATGTGAAACCCAATAACAAAAATCAGATTTAATACCACATTTACCACCCCGGCAGCCGTAAGAAAATACAGCGGACGTCTAGTATCTCCTATTGCCCTTAAAATCGCACTTCCAAAATTATAAAGCATTGTCGCTGGCATACCAAGAAAATATATGCGAAGATAGAGAGCGGATTTATTTAACACATTTTCTGGTGAACCCATGGCAATTAATAAAGGCTTAGCAAAAATCATGCCAATTACAACCAAAATCACTCCACTCACCACACTGGTCAGCACCGCTGTGTGAACGGTCTCCTCCACATCACGCTTTTTATTTGCCCCATAATATCTCGCTGTCAGCACATTTGTTCCTATAGAAAGTCCAATAAAAAGATTGGTCAGAAGATTGACCAAAGAGCCTGTCGAGCCCACTGCCGCAAGTGAATCACTTCCCGCATACTGTCCTACTACCACAATATCTGCCGCATTAAACAAAAGCTGCAACACTCCTGAAAGCATAACAGGAAATGCAAACAAAAGCAGCTTTCTCATAATCGAGCCGCTGCACATATCCATCTCATAGCTTTTTGCCTTCTTACGTTCCACTTTTTCCATAATCTCCCTCTTTCTATTGCTATGTATTCTTGAAAAATAACATTATCTTGTTTATGACAGACGGACATAATTATAGCACTCTTGCTTGGGAATGGCAAGATAAAGCAGCTTTTACCATGTTGTCTTTTTATAAAAGCTTGGACTATCCTTCTTATTTCTGATATAATATACTTTAAATTTTTATAGGAGGATTATAGTATGTCTATTAGATTAGCCAAGCTCTCCGATCTGAACAATATCTTGCCGATTTATTCTTATGCAAGGGAACAGATGAGGCAAAATGGGAACCCCGATCAATGGGGCTTTGACTGGCCATCCACCGAAAGAGTGACCATGGATATTCAATGCAAGCAGTTATATATAATAGAACATAACAGCCAGATAGATGGCGTGTTTGCCTTTCTTATCGGTGAAGAGCCTACCTATCAGCATATAGAAGGCAAGTGGCAAAACGCTCTGCCCTATGGTACCATACATCGCGTCGCGGCAGGCTCAAGTGGAAAAAATATATTTCACCAATGTGTTTGTTACTGTGAATCACTTATGCCAAATATCCGCATCGACACTCACAGTTGCAATACTATTATGCAGAAGCTACTTATAAGAAACGGGTTTTTGCCATGTGGCACCATCCATGTCGAGGATGGCACACCGCGCATTGCCTTTCAAAAATGCAATTATGCAGCGGGAGAATAACATCTACCGCTGCATAAAATACTACATACTTTAAAGACTAAAACCGCTCAAACTGTATCAGTCTTTCTTCCTCTCCTTCTGTGTGGGCAAAGATTCCTTCCATTGCCCCAGTAAATCGTTTTCCAATATGCCA
>CAMUFS010000136.1 GCA_947088195.1 uncultured Clostridia bacterium | reverse complement strand
GTGTCTGTTACGTTTTTCACTAAGCGGGAGCGCGGTGACGGAGGACCATAGCCAATTCTCTGAGCGGACCTCTTTCGAAAATGTTCACTATACTATCAGCAAAGAAAATTCCACTTAACAAAATTCCCCGGATATGGTAAGATATGAACAAATAGTCGGCAAATGCCGGAAGGAGGATCTATCATGCACAAGAATAGGTATATTGCATATATCAGTTCCTATACACATGGAAAAAGCAAGGGGATTATGATATGTGATGTTGATGATAAGAAAGGGAGCCTGATGCCGCGCTCAGAGGTGGAGATCAACAATCCTTCTTATATGGTGAAGGCAAATAGTGGTAAATTTCTCTATTCTATCTGTGACGAGGGCTTGATGGCATACAGGATTTTGGAAAATGGCAATCTGGGTGAGATCAATTTTGGCAAGATCAACGGTATGCGTGCTTGTTATCTAACGGTGGACAAGGAGGATAAATATATTTTCTGCGCAGGGTATCATGACGGCAAGGCCACTGTGGTGAGAATACGAGAAGATGGCGGTATCGGTGAGGTGACAGATGAGGTGTATCATAAGGGCTTTGGCAGCGTGGCAGAAAGGAATTTCCGTCCTCATATTACCTGTGCTGTGCTGACACCAGACCAGAGATTTATGATAGCGTGCGATCCGGGTATCGATCAGTGTAAGGTGTATAGCTTTGATAAGAAAAAAGGAAAAATCAAGCTGGTGGATGCCGTTCGCTGTGAGATGGAATCCGCACCCCGCACGGTAATCTTTAGCTCAGATGGAAAATTCGCATATTTAAGCCATGAGTTAAAAAATTATGTGGCGGTTTATTCCTACAAAGAGGGAGAAAAAGCACCTGATTTTGAGCTGATACAAAAGATCTCAACTTTGGAGGAGCAGTATGACAGAAATAGTGCGGCAGTGGCAATTAAGCTATCCCCGGATGAGAAGCATCTTTTTGTGTCCAATGCAGGTGATAATTCAGTGGCCATGTATGACAGAGACATAGAAACTGGTCTGCTGACACAGCGCTCTGTGCTGCCAATCAGTGGGGATTATCCGAAGGATATTGAGATCTTTCCTGATGACAAGCATCTGGTGTCATTAAATCATGAGACAAATGAGATGACCTTCTTTGCGCTGGATTATGAGAAGGGAATTATTGTGATGAATGGCGCGCCAAGAAAGGTGGAGACAGGAAATTGTTGTATTATCACAAAGCTTCCATAGTTGGGCAGCGGAAATGAGGGACAGAATGGAAAGGGCAACCGCACGGCTTCGAAAGGGGAGCGGCCGCAGTGTAAAAAGTGGCGGTGCTTGGATTTATGATAATGAGATTGACTTTATAAGTGGGAGCTATGAAAATGGCGGCTTGGTGACGGTGGAGGATTTTGACGGATATGTTTTGGGAACAGGTTTTATAAATGATAATTCCACAATCCGCATCCGTATGTTGAGCCGAGTTAAGGGACAAGAGATCGATGAGGCATTTATTGAGCAGAGAGTGCGGGCAGCGGTGGATTACCGAGTGAAGGTGTGTGAGATGGAGAGCTGCCGTTTGATTTTTGGAGAGGCAGATTTTCTTCCGGGTATTGTGGTGGATAAATTCTCTGATGTCTTGGTGGTGCAGTCGCTGGCGCTTGGGATAGATCGTTTTAAGGAGATAATTCTCAAGAAATGCAAGGAGATTCTTTTAGAATATGGGTTTTCTGTGCGTGGTATTTATGAGCGCAGCGATGCAAAGGTGCGCGTGCAGGAGGGAATGGAACGTGTGAAGGGGTTTCTTGGGGAGGAATTTGATCCCAAGGTTCTGATCACAGAAAATAATGTGCGTTATTATGTGGATGTAGCTGAGGGGCAGAAGACTGGATTTTTTCTAGATCAGAAGTACAATCGTCTTGCTATTCAGCGCTTGTGCAGGGGAGCGAGGGTGCTTGACTGTTTTACACACACAGGTTCGTTTGCTTTAAATGCAGGAATCGCTGGCGCTGCTTGGGTGTTAGGTGTGGATGCCTCAGAGATTGCGGTGGCTCAGGCAAGGGAAAATGCAGAGCTGAATCGTCTGGAGGAGAGGGTTCATTTTCAGTGTGCTGATGTATTTGAGCTGCTTCCTGAGCTTGTGGAGAAGGGAGAGAATTATGATGTGGTGATCCTTGATCCTCCAGCCTTTACAAAGTCAAAAAACTCCTTGAAAATGCAATAAAGGGGTATCGGGAGATTAATAGGAAAGGACTGAAGCTTGTAAAGGATGGCGGTTATCTCGCCACATGTTCCTGCTCACATTTTATGACACCAGAGTTATTTGCACAGACAATAGCGCAGGCGGCGACAAGTGTACACAAAAGACTTCGACAGGTAGAATATCGGACACAGGCGCCGGACCATCCTATTTTATGGGCAGCAGAGGAATCCTATTATTTGAAATTTTATATTTTTCAGGTGTGTGATGAAAAGTAGAGTGGTGGAAATTTGGAAGAAAGAAGACAAAAGAAAATGAAATATGATTTTGAGACACTGGTAAATCGAACTGGCACTGGATCGGAGAAATGGGATATGATGAAACAGGAGATGCCAGATATTTCTCCTGATATTGTTCCATTTTCGATTGCAGATATGGAGTTTAAGCCTGCACCTGAGCTTATTGAGGGGCTGAAGGAATATTTGGATCAGGCAGTTTTGGGCTATACAGGTGCGACGGAGGATTATTATAAGTCGGTGGTTCGCTTTATGGAGAGGCGTCATGGGTTTTCTCCTGAGAGAGAATGGATTGTGGAGATTGCCGGCATTGTGCCTGCATTAAAGCAGATGGTGGCAGCGTTTACAAAGCCGGGGGACGGTGTGCTAATTATGCGCCCTGTCTACCATCCATTTACAGCCGCTGTGGAGGAGAATGGGAGGACACTGGTAGTCTCGGAGCTTGTGGTAAAAGGAAACACCTATGAGATCGATTTTGAGGATCTGGAACAAAAGGCTTCTCGTTTTGATGTAACTCTCTTGATTTTGTGTAGTCCTCATAATCCGGTGGGGAGAGTGTGGACGAGAGAGGAGCTTGTTCGGGTTTGTGAGATCTGTCTAAAGCATCAGGTATATATGATTAGCGATGAAATTCATTTTGATATTATTATGCCGGGTTATCAGCATGTTTCTGTGGGCAATCTTGAGAAGAAATATTTGGACAACTGTGCAATCTGTACAGCTCCCACAAAAAGCTTTAATATCGCGGGCCTTCAGGTATCGAATTTGATTATTCCTGACAAAGAGCACAGGGAGAGGCTTACTGTGTCAAGAGGATATTATGCGCTAAATATGATAAGCTATAAAGCATGTGAGCTTGTTTATAATTGCTGTGAGGAGTGGCTGTCGGAAATGGTTTCCTATGTGGATCAGAACCGAAGGCTTGCAGAGGAATTTTTTGCAGAAAATCTGCCGATGGTAAAGGTGTTTGAACTTCAGGGAACGTATCTTATGTGGCTGGATTTTAGAGAGCTTGGCATGGAGGCGGAGGAGCTTGAGCAGTTTATGAAATGTCAGGCAAAGCTATTTTTGGATGAGGGGTATATTTTTGGTGAGAGCGGCAGAGGCTATGAGCGCCTGAATCTGGCGTGTCCAAGCTGGGTGCTGAAAGCAGCGCTTGAAAGATTGCGGGAGGCGGTAAAGAAGCTGCCTGAGTTTAGAGAAGGATAGAGCAGGAGGAATCGATGAAAACAGACATTCAGATTGCACAGGAAGCAGAGCTAATGCATATCAAGGAAGTGGCGAAGGCTCTGGATATTGCGGAAGATGAACTGGAGTTTTACGGAAAATATAAAGCAAAATGTTCGGATGAACTGATGGAGAGAGTGAAAGACAGAGCCGATGGAAAATTGATTTTGGTGACAGCGATCAATCCAACACCTGCCGGCGAGGGAAAGACCACGGTGACAGTTGGGCTGGGACAGGCACTTTGTCGCCTTGGAAAAAAGGTAGTGATTGCGCTGCGAGAACCATCCTTAGGACCATGCTTTGGTATTAAGGGAGGTGCTGCGGGCGGGGGATATTCACAGGTGGTGCCAATGGAGGAGCTGAATCTGCATTTTACAGGAGATTTCCACGCAATTACATCTGCAAATAATCTTCTGGCGGCAATGCTTGACAATCATATACATCAAGGAAATGAGCTGTCGATCGATCCCAATCAGGTAGTGTGGAAGAGATGCCTGGATATGAATGATCGAGCGCTTCGAAATATTGTGATTGGTCTTGGAAAAAAGTCCGATGGTGTGGTGAGGGAGGATCATTTTGCGATCACAGTCACATCAGAGATTATGGCGATCCTTTGTCTTGCCAATGATATTACGGATCTAAAACAGCGGCTAGACAGAATTATTGTGGCGTATACCTATGAAGGAAAGCCCGTTACGGCAAAGGATTTACATGCGACAGGAGCGATGGCAGCACTTCTCAAGGATGCTATAAAGCCTAATTTAATACAGACACTAGAACATACGCCAGCGTTGGTGCATGGAGGACCATTTGCCAATATTGCTCATGGCTGTAATAGTGTGCGTGCCACAAAGACGGCTCTTAAGCTTGCTGACTATGTTGTGACAGAGGCAGGCTTTGGTGCCGATTTGGGAGCGGAGAAATTTTTTGATATTAAGTGTCGCATTGCAGGGCTGAAACCAGATGCAGTGGTGTTAGTTGCGACGGTGCGCGCGCTGAAATACAATGGAGGAGCAGCGAAGACAGAGCTATCCAAAGAAGATCTGACAGCTCTTAAAAAGGGAATTGTCAATTTGGAGAAGCATATTGAGAATTTGAAGAAATATGGTGTGCCGATTGTGGTGACGCTCAATCAATTTGTGACAGACACAGAGGCAGAGCTTTCTTTTGTGCGGAGATTTTGTGAGGAGAGAGGCTGTGAATTTGCACCTGCAAGGGTGTGGGAGCTTGGCGGGGAAGGCGGCTGTGAGCTTGCAGAAAAGGTGTTGTCCACGCTTGAGACGAAAGAGAGTCATTTTGCACCATTATATAAAGAGGAGGAAGGTCTTGCAGATAAGATAGAGACTGTGGCGAAGGAGATCTATGGTGCTGATGGAGTGGAATTTGAGCCTGCTGCAAAGAAGGCATTGGAGAGAATAGAGTCTCTTGGTTTTGGAAAATTTCCTGTCTGCATAGCAAAAACACAGTATTCTTTGTCAGATGATCCATCAAAGCTTGGGAGACCTGAGAATTTTACCGTTCATGTCAGAGAGATCTATGTGTCAGCAGGAGCTGGGTTTGTCGTGGCGATCACTGGCTCAATTATGACTATGCCAGGCTTGTCAAAGGAGCCTGCTGCACACCGAATTGATGTAGACGAGTCAGGGAAAATTACAGGACTATTCTAAGAAAGGAACATCGGGAGAGATTATGAAAAAGATATTGGATATGATTACAGAAAAAGTATCTGAGGCATTTGTGTTGTGTGGTTATGAGAAAGCATATGGCCGTGTCAGCATATCAAATCGCCCAGATCTGTGTGAATATCAATGCAATGGTGCTATGGCAGCAGCAAAGAAATATAAAAAGTCCCCTATCTCGATTGCAAACGAGGTGACAGAGAAGCTTGCCAAAGAAAATATGTTTGAGCAGATTACTGCCGTTATGCCGGGATTTATCAATATAAAAATCAGTGCGGAGTTACTAGCAGACAGAATCAATCAGATGGCAGGTGAGGAAAGGCTTGGCTGTGAGCTTTCAAAAGAGCCAAAAACAATTATGGTAGATTACGGCGGGGCAAATGTGGCGAAGCCTTTGCATGTGGGGCATCTGCGGTCAGCCATCATTGGAGAGAGCGTAAAGCGTATGCTGAGATTTTTCGGCAATCATGTAATTGGTGATGTACATTTAGGCGATTGGGGAATGCCCATGGGGCTTGTCATTGAGGGATTAAGGGAAAGAAAACCCGATCTGCCATATTTTGACGAAAGCTTTGCAGGAGAATATCCAAAAGAGGCAGCATTTACAATTTCAGAGCTAGAGGAGATCTACCCGGCTGCGAGTGCTCGCTCAAAGGAGGATGAAGAGTTTCGGGAGCGTGCCCATGCAGCTACCTTAAAGCTTCAAAATAAAGAACCTGCTTATTATGAGCTGTGGAAGCATATTCTTCAGGTATCAAAGACAGATTTAAAGAAAAATTATGATAATTTAAATGTACAGTTTGATCTTTGGAAGGGGGAGAGCAATGCACAGCCTTACATGTCTGATATGATACAAGATCTGATTGATAGAAAAATAGCCTACGAAAGTCAAGGAGCTATTGTTATTGATGTGGCAGAGGAGGGTGATCTCAAGGAGCTTCCGCCCTGTCTGATTCAGAAGTCAGATGGCGCTGCTCTCTATGCCACTTCCGATCTCGCAACGCTTGTGGAGCGTGAAAAGCTGTATCATCCCGACAGCTATATCTATCTTACCGACAAACGGCAGGAGATGTATTTTACACAAATATTCCGCGCTGCAAAGAAAGCAGGCATTGTATCAAAGGACTGTGACACAAGATTTATCGGGTTTGGAACGATGAATGGCAAGGATGGAAAGCCATTTAAGACAAGGGATGGCGGTGTGATGCGTCTGGAGAATCTGGTAAAAGAGATTAATGAGGCTGTCTACAATAGAATTATGGAAAACCGGACAGTATCAGAGGAAGAAGCAGAAAAAACGGCGTCAATCGTTGGTCTTGCCGCGCTGAAATACGGCGATCTGTCCAATCAGGCATCAAAGGATTATGTCTTTGACATTGACCGCTTTACATCCTTTGAAGGAAATACTGGCCCTTATATTTTGTATACGATTGTGAGAATCAAATCCATTCTTGCAAAATATGCAGAGCTGGGAAAAGATGAGAACCGGGCAAATATGGTTTATCCTGCAGAGAATGAGAGTGAGAAGTCGCTGATGTTGACACTTGTCAATTTGCAGGAGGTGCTTGAGACAGCATGTAGAGAGATAGCACCACATAAGATTTGCCAGTATATCTATGAGTTGGCAGATAAGTTTAATGGATTTTACCATGAGACAAAGATCATTGCTGAGGAGGATGAAAAGCGGCAGTCAGGATATATTGCCCTACTTAAGCTGACAAAGAGAACTTTGGAGACTTGTATAGAATTGCTGGGCTTTGAAGCACCAGATAGAATGTGATAATTACAGTTAAATGATATATATTTTTTGTATAGAAATCTGTTATATCATATTTAAGAATGGCTCGCACAGAGAATCACAGATGATTCTCTGTGCTGTTTTATGCACATGGGCACCCAAAGGAATATTGTCAGCGAAGCTGACAGGTGCCCAGTGCGCGAGTAGGTGAGAAAAGCGTCCCCTACTCGATTATACATAGACACCAAAAGGAAATTTGACAGATGTTAATTAAAAATAGATAGAAAGCATATTGGATTGGACAAGAAATATGAAAAAAGTGATAGATATATTTTACTCAATACTCCATGCTATTATAATATCAGGAATTATTGTTTTGTTGATAGGCTTGTATTATTTTGTGATTAAGGCAGGTATTCCTTACCAAGATCCACCGCTGGATTTACAGATTCAATACGAAATCAATGCAAGAATTGGTGATATATTAATGGAAGTTGGTTTTAAGATTGCTGTATACAGTAGTATAATTCGATTTATTTTAAGTATAATATGGAAAAAATATCAAAAAAATAATAATATTAATTTGTCATAAAGGGACGACAAAAGATATTTTGTAAATTGTGAAAAAAATTATACTTTATACAAAACATAGTTATTGTTTATTTATATATAGGGGAATCATGTTCGAGACAGGTCCACCCAGAGAATGGCCTATAGTCCTCTGTCACCG
>CAMUFS010000135.1 GCA_947088195.1 uncultured Clostridia bacterium | reverse complement strand
GACCTGTGCGCCACGTTAGTGGCATATTTCCTCTGCACAGGTCTGCGCATAAAAAGCCCGGAATGAGAATTTCTTCTTCACTCCGGGTATCTTACCATGCCAGTCATTCCTGCATGTTCCTCCTGTGTTTTTTACTTTTTAGCGATCAATATATTGTGTCGCATACCGATAGTAAGAGTCATTTGGGAAATTATCTATAATATATTGCAGATATTCCCTTCCCTTTTCCACGTCTCCCGATCTTTGGTACGAGCGCCCAAGATAATAAATCACTGCTGTATTGTTAGGGCTCAGCTCATGTGCCTGCTCTAACAGTGCTTTCGCATTGTCATAATCTCCTTTTGTATATGCATTATATCCGTCCTCATACAAATCAGAGGCCGCCTTATTGCCCGCATCTGTCTGTATCTTTGCAAAGACATCTGCAAATTCCTCGGTCTGTATCGCAGACTTATCAAGCCCTACCAGCCCTTTTGCAGCAGTAAAATAATCCTGATCCAGATAAGCCCCGACTGCGCCCATCATCGCCTGATAAATCTCAATTATGGCATCTTTTTCTTTATACGCCTCCAGACTTGCCTCCAGCTCTGCCTTTTCCCGATTGAGAACTTCTTTATCCGATTCCAACACCGCTATCGCTGAATTTTTAATCTCAATCTGATCGCTGATCTCAAGCTGCTTTTTGTTGCTCTCGTCGGCAAGTGCCTTCTCTTTTGCCGGAAATACCAGAAACCACATCAATGCAGCTCCTATCGCTATCCCAATCACAACATTCAGCACCGTGATTCCGCCGGCGTTGGATTCCCGATAGCTATTTTTTGGTATAATCACCTCATCACTTCCCACACGGGCACGCTCCGCCTCCTGCTTGACACGCTCTGGCTTCTTGCTCGTGTTCTCTGGGACATACCTTATCTCCTTCATATATTTTAACGTTAGCGGATTATTTTTGTCAATCGCAATCGCTTTTTTTAGTGACTTGGATGCCTTATCATTATCCCCGCTTTTCAAATACAACAACGCAAGAAGCTGATGCCCCTTTACCAGATTGGGATACATAGTCAGCACTTTTTTTAGCTGGATAATGGCAAGATCTGCACTATCCTGTTTTGCATAGACCAATGCCTGATTATATTTTTTAATTGTCTGATTAATCGTCTCCAGCCTGCTTGCATTTTTCTGAATTGCATTTAAGTAGGACTCTGCCAGATTCTTATCTGGCTGCAGGTTCTTGCTGATCACCCACTGGGAGAGCGCTGCCACAGCCTCACCCATCTCAAAGTAGACAAGTCCTAGAAGGTTTCTTGCCTTTGTATTGTGCTTATAAAGCTTAACACTCTGCCTTAGACATTCCGCGGCACCTGACAGATCTCTTGTCTGGGCACGGGCAAGCCCCTGATTATAATATGCCTCTGAGCTTCTCACTATCTTTTTATACAGCCGCACGTCTGCTCCGCAGCTATCACAAAATTCACTGCGGGACAAAGCGGCTCCACATTTATAACAATTCATATATGCCCTCCTTGTCCCCTTCCCTACTGCTGCTTATCCTTCATCATCTCCAGCATCAGATCCACTGCGTCTGTCAAATCATTATTATATATTGCGTCCTCCGCCTCTTCCACCTCAAGGCTTGGATGAAATTTCTTAATTTCCTCATCAAAATCTATCATAAAGCACTCCATTTCTGCGCCTAATTTCGCGCCATTTCTTCCATCAACAGTTGTTTTACTTCTCCTGCCAGATATAGAGAGCCTGCACAATAGAGGAGTCCATCTGCTCCCCTTCTTTTTCTTGCCTCGCAAAATGCAGTACTGATATCTGGAAATACTTCTACCCTTGCCCTGCCATTTGTATTTTTCATATATCGAAGAAACAGAGACAGCATACTATCACTGGCAAGCCTTCGGCTGCCCTCTATCTCCGTCAGTATAACGCCCTTCCAGCCAACTTCTCTACATAAAATCTGCACCATCTGTTCACAATCCTTCTCTTTTACGGCTGAAAAAAGCAGATATTTTTCTCTCTCACTTTGGTTCGCTTTCACGGCATCCACAAATGCCCTGATTCCATCCTCATTATGTGCCCCATCTACATAGATCCCGGAACACACCTCTTCCATCCTTCCCTGCCACACGGCATGAAGCAACCCTCTTCTTATACACTCATTCTCTATATTCTTTTCCATGCAAAATGCAGCACTCAGCGCAAGCACCGCATTCTCTGCCTGATATGGCGCTGGGAATGGAAGCGTATACAGACTATTTTCATAATACCCACAAAATGCACAAAAATCAATATTTTTATTCCCAATTTTAAAAATTTTATAATTTTTATCCGTGAGCTTTATCGCCCGCGCATGTTTTCTCTTAGCCTCCGCCTCTATAATCCTTGCGACTATTTCCTTCTCACCCCAGTAAACAACAGGAACCCCCTCCTTAATAATTCCTGCCTTCTCTCTGGCGATCGCCTCCAACGTATCGCCCAGATACTCCATATGATCCATGCTGACAGAAGTAATCACTGTCACTGCTGGATGCTCCACAACATTTGTCGCATCCAGCCTTCCTCCAAGCCCTGCCTCCAACACCACTGTGCTGACCAAGGCCCTGTCAAAAATATCCATCGCCATGCCAAATAGAAATTCAAAATAAGCCGGATGCTGCCAGCCCTCCGCCATCATTTGCTCTGAGACCGCACACATTTTTTCACATGCCTCTGCAAAATACTCTTCTGACACCATCTGCCCATCAATCTGAATCCGCTCTCTTATATCAACCAGATGCGGGGAAGTGAACATCCCAGTTCTCTCTCCCCGCTCCTTCCATATACTTGCCAAAAAAGCACAGACAGATCCCTTGCCATTTGTTCCTGCCACATGTACAATCCTCACTCTATCCTGTGGATTTCCTAAAAGCTCTAACATATGACGGGTATTGTCAAGCCTTCTCTTCTTCGCAAAGCTTGGAATCTGTTCTATATAACTGCGTGCTTCTTCATATGTCATGGCAACCTCTTCTAATTTCTATCTTTCCCTAAGCTTTTACTCTTCAATCTCTATTGTTGCTGTTTTTGCACTTGTGCGGCTTTCCTTAATATCCGCCTCCGCCGCAAATACACCCTGCTTTGTCAACGGCATAATCGCAGAGATAGAACATGCATGATCCTCAAAATGGCCTTCCTGCCGAAACCAACCTTCCTGATTCATCACATAAGTTTGAACCTTATCTCCGCCAAAACCACTTTTTGCCACAAGCCGCAGACTATTTGTCTGAAGCTCCCTGTCAAATACAACCGTTTTTGGCTCAAAGGAACTTAAAAACTCTCCTTCTGCCACACATTTCCACTCTGAACCAACAAGCCCATACACTTCATATTCCCTGATATCTCCCTCGTGCTCTCTCTGGTTCTGCACTGGCATATAGACAAGCCCTGTAAGCTCTTCCTCCTTCTCCCAGGCTATCTCCAATGTATAGGGATGCTTCTCTCTAATGCAAAATGTTGTATTCGGATTTCCATCAAGCGCCGCAGACACATCTGCGTCAGGGTATTCTAACAGTTTTCCAACCGCGTTAAGACGCTTTAACACCTGCGTATCGGCAAAGCTGCTAAGCAGCTCCTCGCGGCTTATCGTGCACTTTGGACAAAACTCACTAGAATCTGCGTAGAGAAGCAGTGATTTTAGCAGCTGTCTCTTCGCCGGATAAAATTCCTGATCCTTTTCCAGATCCGCTGTGAGTAAAAGCAGACTTCCCTCTCCCACTTTTGCCTCCAACACAAGACCTAGACGATAGCTTCTGTTCCACTCGTCAATAGGCTGTACGATTGGTATCAGTTCCTCTGGCAAATTCTTAAGATTTATGCCCTTCGCATCGCGCAAAATCTCATTCCACTGATACTCCTGATAATCGTTTGTCGGGAAATTCCGAAGCGCTGGGTGAGACTCTTTACACAAAAGCCCCATACCTCTGCTCCATCTTGGTCCCATCTGAGAGTTCCAGAAGGATGGCTTTCCATTCAAATATGGACAGCTAAAATCCAACATAGAAAGGTAAGGCGAATATACTACCCTTCTGCCCTCTTTAAGTGCCTGCAAGGCCTCGGAAAGCTCTCTGGTATAGACAGCACTCTTAAGCTTAGGAAGCTCTGTCTGCTGTTCATATAGCCATATCTTCCAGCTATTTTCCACCATTTTCTGATTTTTATCTCCACTTTTATTATCAAGAACCATTCGAATGGTATAGCACTCTGGCGCGGCAAATTCTTCTAAAGGAAGCACAAGCACTCCTATTTTCTGGTTTTTTGCCAGCTCATAGTCCTTTTCTCCAAAGCTTCCCTCTTTTACAATCTCTTGCCTTTGATTCAAAAGCTGCCACGACACCTCGGCCCCTCTCAGAGCCTCTCGGCCAAAATGAGACATCTCGGCCTCTGCATATAATGTCTCTGCCTGTGTGTAAACTCTCTTTTCAATGCGTAGCAAAAGCACTGTCTCATTACAGAACTGCCGAAATTCCTCTGGCTGCACATAGCCCTTATTATCCCAGAATGCATCCAAAACGCCCACAAAAGCTCCGCCCTGTCCAAGATAATCATGCAGATCCAAAAGCTCATAGCCATAAATGCATGGTGTGCGGAAATTTGCCTCCAGATCTTCCTTGTACATCTGTACTTGAAGCTTTCCAGATGCTCTGACAAATTCCTTATTCTGTGAAAGTACCCCGGCAGCCCTCGCATTTTCCCGAAATATTTTATAATTTCCCGGGTGCATATAACCTGTGAATTTATCAATAATATCAAAATCAGGATAGGAGCACCACTGTCCCATCTCATGTGTGATCACGGGATACTGGATGCCCTTTAGAGAGGCACGATAATCCTTATTTGCCCACCCGACACTATTTCGTATCGTCCCGCCGTTATAGGGACCATATCCAGAACGGTGAAAATATACATAGTCTGTATTATCAATCTCGGATGGCTCAACTGGATACGGCCAGCCTGACTGTCTAGTATACAGCCTCTGCCCGCTGTATGCCTCCTCGGATGCTTTACACCAGCGATACCACTTGGCAAGCACAACAGCCCAGTCACCGCTTGGCTCATTGCTCGGTGAAAGTGCGATAAAAGAAGGATGATGTCCAAAATTCTCCAAAATTCGCTCTGTCTCCTCACAAAGCACCTTATCCATACCATTCCCTTCCTGAAATACATTCCACATCGCACACTCCACCTGAAGATAGATGCCAACGTGATCCGCCGCTACAAATGCAGCCTCCGGCGGACAAAAAGAATGAAAGCGCACAAAATTAAGCCCCCACAGCTTGCAGATGCCAAAAATACGCTCCCAATCCTCCTGTTTATCAGATGGATAGCCAAGAAGAGGAAATTCCCCACCAAAATGCGTTCCTCTTAAATAAACTGGACGATCGTTTATATAAAACCTGCCATCCTTCACCTGAATATGCCGAAAACCAAACGGCAGCTCTTTTTTCTCCTCACCCCACGCGGAAAGAAGCTGTACCTGAAAAAGCTGCACATCAGGATGATACTCATCCCACAGCCCACTAAGTCCAGCACAGTCAAGCACAAAGCTCCTTGCACTTTCTCCCTCCGGCAGGTGCACTCTCTGTACGGTCTCTCTCTGAGCACCACTTTCTATATCTGTCACAGAGATACAAAGCTCCGCCTCTGCTTTTTCTCCCGTTCTATTGCAAAAACCAATCTCCGCCTTTACTGTTCTCTCTTCTAACTCCTGCTTAAGCACAAGCTTCCCCAGTGAAAGATCGGGGATCTTTCTTAGAAACACCTGTCCTGTCATGCCGTTCCAGGTCGCTGCCAATGCATCTGACACGCCATGCCCGTCCGGGCGGTATGGGTACTGCATCCGATTATCAATCTTAACGACAAGTGTATGCCTTCCACAATCCAGTCTTCCAAGATAAAAATGATGTGGCGCACACAGAGAAACCTCACTCCCCATAAACTTGTCATCCACATAAACCTCTGTTTTCCAACGAGTACACGAAATCACAAATTCATAGCAGCCCTCTTCTATCTCAATCTCTCTCTGATACCACGCCACACCGAGAAAATGTTTTGGGGGCTGGGAAAGAAATGGAACATTTACACCGTCCTCCTGTCCTCTTCTATATTCTTCTCTCAAATACCAAAGCGGATCGTGAAGTGATGACACCCACGGTGTCGTTGTAGAAATATTCTCCCCATACCCCTGCGCCTGCAAAATACCTGGTATCTGTATCCTATCACCAAATGGCACCTCGGCAGGCTTCGCATCCTCAAAGCCCATCTGAAATTGCCATTCTCCTGCTAAAGAAATCATATGTCTCTCCATTTCTGCACTATATTTTATTATTCCAAGCTTGTGCTAACAGCACGAACACAAGCTCTCGCTCTGTCAGCCAAATGGCTGATAGCTGGAAGTATTTTACCATGTATTTCTTCACAGGACAATGGCTTAATAAAAATTTTACACTTGTGTTGCGCCATCCACTGACAAAACTGCACCTGTCACGTAGCTTGCCAAATCACTTGCAAGGAATAATGCAGCATTGGCAATTTCCTCTGGCTCACCCACTCTTCCAAGAGGTATGGTGGAAGAAATCCTCTGCACCATCTCCTCAGGAAGCGCTGCCACCATATCGGTTCTGGTGACACCCGGAGCCACGGCATTGACACGGATCTGATCCTTTCCAAGCTCTCTTGCCAATGACTTTGTCAAACCATTTACAGCAAATTTTGATGTCGGATACCCACAACCTGCTGCCTGACCATAGATGCTGACCATAGAGCTCATATTAATGATAGAACCGCCACCCTGCGCTTTCATAAATGGCACAGATGCTCTGACACAATAAAAAACTGCATTGACATTCAGTGTCATAATTTTGTCAAACTCTTCTGGTTTGTAATCATAGATGGATTCTCTTGCTGAAATTCCGGCATTATTGACAAGAATATCAATCTGTCCAAAGGTATCCTTCACTTCCTGAATTGCTTTTTCCACTTCACTGTATTCTCCCAGTGACGGGCAAAGTCCCATAACTTCTGCATCGGCCTTTTCTTCTTTGAGCTTGGCAAGTGCCTTCTCTACTGTCTCTTGTCTGGAACCAAACAAAGCTACTTTTGCTCCTGCTTCAAGAAACTTTTTCACAATCTCAAAACCAATACCTCTTGTTCCTCCGGTAACAACTGCGACCTTTCCCTTAAGCATACCTGATACATTCATGATTATGTCCTCCTGTTTTATTTTTTTATAAAGTATAATTCTTATCAATAATCATACCACGTTTTTCTTATGCTTTGAAGGACTATTTTCCAATTTGTGTAAAATTTGTTTCTCCGTTTACATTATGGCAGAATCACTTGACTTCGCTACTTTGAACCTATGTCAATACTTTGGACACAAAAAGTTGAAAGGTTATAGTGATTTTTTCAGTTCTTCATCCTCTAATGTTAAATGAAAAAGCAAAGGAGATGTTCAAGATAGTATGCCGCATTTGCCTATGTTGAGTTTACTCGCATATAGGCAAGTAAAGCAGTCTATCAACATGGCCAAGAACCAAAAATCTTACACTCAGGAATTCAAGCAGCAGATTGTAGATCTGTATAATGCCGGAGGTACCTCGTATCCACAACTGGAACGTGAATATGCCGTAAACCGGAGTACCATCAGCGGATGGGTAAAACAGCTTTCCTCTATCAAAGTCTCCGAGGAAGAAACCGTGACTCTCAAGGAGTATAAGGCTCTCCAAAAGGAAATCCAGCACCTTAAGATTGAAAATGAAATATTAAAAAAAGCGACCGCCATATTCGCAAAAGAACAATAGCTGAGATTGTATCTTTCA
>CAMUFS010000134.1 GCA_947088195.1 uncultured Clostridia bacterium | reverse complement strand
CCTGTCAAGCTTTCCAGAGGCTTCAGCGTATTGTTGGACATAGCAAGCGCTGGTTCTATCGTGTAATAATACATCGTTCCTTCGAGTGTATTCAATGTCGATTCCGAAAGCTCCACTCTATCGCCCGCACTCACAAGCCTTGGCCTGCTCATCCTAAAATCCATCTCTCTTGCCATTATAATTTCCCATTCTATCTCTATATCCCTTTATACAGAATCATCTCTTGCTGCCAAAACAACCTGCACTGTTTGTTCTGTCGCCTGCTCGCGTCCCGGCACCACCATTGTCACTGTGATGGTATCACCTGCCTGATGTTCTGCCAAAATTGCTGTCAGATCCTCCATTCCTGTGATGGCTTTTCCATCCACTGCTGTGATAACACTTCCCACCTGTATCTGATACTGCTCTGCTGGCGAGTTCTCCACCACACCTGACACATACACGCCTGCAGGCATCTGGAACATCCTTTGAAGCTGCTCAGTGACATCTCCACCATAGATTCCAAATAAAACTCCCTGATAATTTTGTTTTGTGCTGCTGCCATTCACAATATTCTCAATAATTGGTTTTGCATTTGTAATAGGAATCGCATAACCCATACCTTCCACACCGCTCGCAGCATATTTCACGGTGTTAATCCCAATTACTTCCCCGTTGGAATTTAACAGAGGACCTCCACTGTTTCCCTCATTGATCGCTGCATCCGTCTGAATTAATGTCATCGTTTTATCTGTAAGCTTTACCTCGCGGTTTACTGCACTGATCACACCAGTTGTCACTGACTGTCCATAGCCCAATGCATTTCCAATGGCAATCGCCGCCGATCCCACCTTCACATTATCAGAATCCCCAAGTGCCGCAACCTTGATAACGGAACGTGTCTGTTCTGGTATATTCGAAATAGGAATTAAAACAATCGCAAGGTCTGCATCGACATCACTGCCAAGCACAGAACCCTCCACTTCTATGCCATCCGAAAATACTGCCGATACCTTATTGGCATTTTCAATTACATGATTATTGGTCAAAATCATTAGATTTTCATTGCTCTCTCCAATAATAATACCAGTTCCACAGGAATCTTGCTCCAGCACTCTTCCACTGTTATCATAATTATAAAAACCATAGGTAAATACATTTCTTTCCTGAACATAAGTGACACAATTTACTGCCACCACAGAAGGAAGAGCTGTATCTACAATGTCAGACACATCTATCACTGTGCTTGTCGTACCATTTGGATTGGTTTTACCAATAGATGCAAGCTGGTCTGCATCCACACCGTCAAGAATATTGTCCGTTCTAAGGCTCTCTTTCTCTGCCTGTACCATTTCTGTCCTTACAGGCTGCTTCTCCATCCCAGCAGCCTCTTTTGAATAGGTCATCACCCCAAATCCAAACACCATTCCGAAGGCTGCAGAGCCCGCCGCAAAGCGCAATGCTTTTTTCCAATTTCTTTTTTTCTTTGCTGTATGTTTGGAATCGTAAATTTGTGTACTCTCTTCCCTATTTTCATAAAATTCTCTGTAATCGCTCATATTCGCTGTTCCTCTCTCTTTCTAAATTTTATATCCTTCACTTCTGAGATAAGAATACCAACTGATTATGACCACTTTTTGATAAAAGTGTGGAAAATCTGTGAAATGAAACGATAATCAGAGTTTATAAAAGGGCTGTCGCCACAGCCCTATTGTAAAAAGTCTTTTATTTTCTTGCTGCGAACAGGATTTCGCAACTTTCTAAGTGCTTTTGCCTCAATCTGACGGATGCGCTCACGAGTGACATTAAATTCCTTGCCAACCTCCTCTAAAGTTCTTGGATGACCGTCCAACAGACCAAAACGAAGCACTATCACCTGCTTCTCCCTGTCTTTCAAATCCTCCAGCAAGGTATCAATATGTTCTCTTAACATAACAGACTCAATATTTCCCTCCGGTGTGACCGCATTGTTATCTGCTACAAAATCACCCAGATTGGAGTCATCTTCCTCTCCGATCGGTGTCTCCAGGGATGCAGGCTCTCTGGCGATCTGCATAATCTCGATCACTTTATCCTCCGACATGCCAAGTGCCTCCGCAAGCTCCGTCGTCGTTGGCTCATAACCAAGCTCAAGCGTCAATTTTCTCTGCATCTTAGACATCTTGTTGATCGTTTCCACCATATGTACTGGCACTCGGATTGTTCTTGCCTGATCTGCAATCGCCCTTGTCACAGACTGGCGAATCCACCATGTTGCATAGGTGCTGAGTTTGTATCCCTTTTCATAATCAAATTTTTCTACACCCTTAATCAGCCCAAGATTTCCCTCCTGAACCAAATCCAAAAAGCTCATTCCACGCCCTGTATAACGCTTTGCAATGCTGACTACCAAACGCAGATTTGACTCGATAAGCCTCTCCTTCGCCGTATTATCTCCAGCCGATTTTTTCTTTGCAAGCTCCAGCTCCTCATCTGCGCTCAATAATGGCACCGTTCCAATCTCCTTCAAATACATGCGGACTGGGTCCTCTGTGCCGATTCCCTCCAGAAGATCTATCGCATCCAGATCGATATCCTCTTCCTCATCCTCCAAAAAACCATCATCGTCCTTATCTAACAAAAGATCCTCATCCACAAGAGCATCTGTATCTATAATGCGAAGGACATCAATTTTATTATCCTCCAGATATTGATAAATATATTCCAACTGTTCCAAGGAAAGATTCTCATTCTTGAAGAAATCATTGATCTCCTCCACCTCCAAAATCCCTTTCTTGGAATTTCCTAACTCAACAAGTTTCTTTAATTTCTCAGTAAAGCCATCTCTTTCGTTTTCCACGTATACGTTCCTTTCTATATCCATATCCTTCGGCTCAGGCACCTAAAAATCCTGTGGGCAGAAAATATTCAAGGCCTTTTCCTTGACACTCACTGCTATTTCCTTAGGCGCACCACCATACTCCCCATCCAAAACCCATGGCACCTCCTCCGGTGAATGGATGGTAAGCTGCGATGCCTTAAAGGTATATAGTGCCTCCGAAGACATGTCTGCAGATATAATAGATGTAAGAATATTCTGAAGCTCTGCTGTGCTTTTGGGCTTTCTTAACAAAGTAACTTCAAACACGCCATCATCCATTCGCACCGATCTTCCTACCAGCTTCTTAAAGCCGCCCACCGACGTTGAGTTACTAATCATGCCGTACAAAAACTCGCCCTCAATCATCTTTCCATCATGTTCTACTTCCATAATGGCAGGCTTGATTGAAGTAAGCTTCTTCATCCCCTCTATTATATATGCCTGATACCCCAGTACATTCTTCATCTGCTGGGGTGTTGCATAAGAAACCTCTGTAAAGGCTCCAAATGCCGCCACGTAATTAAAATACCGCTCATTAAATGAACCTACATCACACTGAAACTGTCTGCCCTCCGCAATCAGCCTGGCAGCGTTCTTCATGTTCTTTGGTATTTTTAGACTAGAGGCAAAATCATTTGTAGAACCTGCCGGAATATAGCAAAGTGGGATAGTAAGTCCCTCCTCTAAAAGCCCGGCAACCGTCTCATTCAACGTGCCATCACCGCCACTGCACACAATACAATCATATTCCGCAGCTCTTGCCTTCACTGTCTCCTTTGCGTCCAGTACACTTTGGGTAATATGCATAGTCGGCTCATATCCCGCCCTGACAAAGATATCAAGAATCTCTAACAGGCTGCTCTTTATCTGTCCTTTTCCCGACTTGGGATTTACAATAAATAGTAATTTCATCCTATTGTATTCTCCTTTCCCCGGTAAGTATACCTAAACAACATTCTAAAGGATTCTTTGCAAGAAGTCAATGGTTGAAATATATAAAATTTATTCTATATTGTAAATGGCGACTATTCTACCATTTGTAAGAGTTCTCCTGTAATCTCTGCCATATTGGCCGATACCTGCTTTGTATTTTCTGAGATCTGCACATTTTCTTCCACCACATGGGAAATTCTCTCAATCTGGCTGACTGCGTGCGTTACAATATCCACATTTTCCTTCACCATTCTTGTGATCTCCTTCACACTGCCGCCTGCCTTTTCTATATTATCCACCACTACATCAAACGCTTCCGCTGTCTGATCGGTGATCTCCTTTCCGCTCTCCACCGCACGTATAGAATTTGTAATTAGCTCTGTCGTCTCCTTAGCTGCCTGAGCACTCCTCGCGGCAAGCTCTCCCACCTGCGTCGCAACCACAGCAAAGCCCTTCCCCATCTCACCAGCTCTCGCCGCCTCAATGGAAGCATTGAGTGACAGCATATTTGTCTGCTGGGCAATGGAATTAATCTCCTCAATAATTGTCTCAATCGCCTTTGACATATCACTGATCTTCTGCATAGAATCCTTTAAATGCTCCATCTTAGCTTGTGTTTGCTGAATCTTCTCCGTAGCACCACCAGTGCTTGCCGCAACCTCCACGGATGTCTCAACACTGCTGCTTAATTCCTCCGTAAGCCGAGACATAATCTTCTTCAGATCTGCGACCGCTCTCTCCTGTTCTCCTGTTCCTTGATAAATATTATTGGCATTCTCCAGGGTTTCACCCGAAACATGATTTAAATTTGTGCAGGCATTTTTGACATTCTCAAACAAAATACGGGTGCTCTCCATATCCTCTTTCTGTTGCCCCAAAAGCTTTTCATTCTCCTGCATACTGTGGCGAATATTCTCCACCATTTTATTAATGCTGTCAGAAAGAAGCGCAAACTCAGGATTTCCATATTCATTTACCACAATATTAAAATTCCCCTCTGCAATCTTCTTCACGGAATCGCTGATCTGATGAATCCCTCTCACAATCTTGCCATCTACTAATTGATTGATCATTATTAGCAGCACCACAAAAATAATCAGCATACTAAAAGAAACTACTAGACTCTGGTTTACGCGAGCCTCATAATATTCATCTGCAGGCATAAAGGTTCCAATTATCTGCTCATTAAATTCCTCTGAAACGTAATATCCCTTCACGCCATGAATCCTCGCCTGTCCCTTTCCGACAAGCTTTGACGGAAAACCAGCATCCGCTGCTGCGGTGCCAATCAAGCTAGCATCCGGGTGCGCTAATATTTTTCCACTCTTTGC
Source organism: uncultured Clostridia bacterium (assembly GCA_947088195.1). Lineage (GTDB taxonomy): Bacteria > Bacillota > Clostridia > Lachnospirales > Lachnospiraceae > RGIG8607. The sequence continues at coordinate 2,763 of CAMUFS010000134.1, read as the reverse complement.
ATCAATCGCATAGACATACCCCGTCTTGCCAAAATCAATCTCCTTCAAAACCTCTGAGATCTCTGTCCCCATCAACATATCTTCCAAAATTTCTGGGCGCACTCCTACTTGCACCACACCCTTGGCATCTGTTCTTGCCACACCGATATACTGCATAACCACACCCTCTGCCACATTGACCTGAGGCTCCTGCGCAATTTCAATAGATGGGTCCTCCAAAATTGCCATAAATGCATTGGACTGCTCTCCACTTTTCATATCAAAGCCAATATAATCGGCGATTGTACTGCTGGTGATAAAGCCCTTCTCATCAATAATATGTAATTCATTAACCTTCAATCTGTCCTTGATTTTATTTAGTTTTTCTGCATTTCCATAAATTGTCTTATCCAGAGCAAGCATATCAGCAAATGCCCTCGCTTTGGCAAGATTATCCTCGCTGAGATTTTTGGTCAGATTCTCAATATTTTCTTGATTGCTTATCAGCTTCTGTTTGACGTCCTCCAGCTTATTTTGACTGGAAATTGTATTATTTCTCTGATTGATAACTGTCTGTAATGCAAAAATTGCTGTAACTGTAATAACAAACGCTGTCAGCATATAAATAAAAAGACGTCTTGTAAAAATCTTTTTCATTATATAAGCTCCTTTCTTCTCCGGCAAACCCTGCCCCAGACCGCAAAAGCTCTCTTGCGGCAACCATCAAGTTCCAGTATCTCACCATAGAAATTACACCACAATTCATAAATTATTTAATAAGCCCCACCTCTAACATAATACAGCAAATTTCCAAAAATTACAACAAAATTTCAGATACTTTTCTCACCTACTCGCCGCGCAACCTGTGCGCCACGTTAGTGGCATATTTCCTCTGCACAGGTCTGCGCATAAAGATTGCGCCTGCACAGTTTTTATGCAGACGCAGTTTTCTCGTATTCCTTTATTCTTCTACTTTTTTAATATCAAATGATCTTGCGATCGCGGTCCGTGCTTCGGGAAGTGTATTAAATTCCCCGGCTTTCAGCATCTGTGCCATAAGATTGCCAAGTGCTGTGCCCTCAATCGGTCCGGCATATACTTCTTTTCCTGTGCTCTCTTTTGTCAGTTTATTCAAATATTGATCCTGGCAGCCACCACCCACGATATGAAGCCTTTTGTATGTTTTTCCTGTTATCTTTTCTATTCCTGCCACTGTCTCTGCATAGCTCTTAGCCAAGCTATGATAGATACAGGATAACTGTTCACTTAGATCCTTTGGAACCTGCTGCCCAGATTTCTCACAATATGCATTTACCGCATCTAACATACTATCTGGCGCGAGGAAGCTTGCGTCGTTGACGTCCACCACGGATTTAAAATCTGCCGCTTTTTTTGCAAGCTCTGCAAGCTCTGGAAAACTATATTGATTATTCAGCTCTCTCTTTGCACTCTGCAGCATCCACAGTCCCATAATATTCTTTAGGTAGCGGAAACGATATTCATAGCCGCCCTCATTGGTGAAATTCAGATTCTTGCTCTCCATGGAACAATCTGGCTCCATGCGCTCAATTCCCATCAAAGACCATGTGCCAGAGCTCAGATAAATAAAATCATCATCATTTGCCGGAACAGCAAGCACAGCAGATCCCGTATCATGGGTGGCAGGAAGTACCACCTCCAGATCAAAACCAACCTCCGCCTTAATTTCCTCCTTCAGTGTGCCAACAGAGGTTTTGGGAAGGAAAAGCTCTCCAAACATCTCTGTATTTAATCCAAGCTGCTCTAAAAGCTCTTTGTCCCATGTCTTTGTCTCTGCATTGACAAGCTGTCCTGTGGTGGCATTGGTGTACTCATTCTTTTTCACACCTGTCAGCAGAAAATTGAAATATTCTGGCACCATAAGAAATGCTTTTGCCTCTTTCAGATACTCTGGATTTGAAAGCTTTATGGCATAAAGCTGGTATATTGTGTTAAATAACTGCTTCTGAATCCCAGTTCTTTTATAAAGCTCATCCTCCGGCACAATCTTGTAAACCTCTTTATCCACACCCTCCGTGCGGCTGTCACGATATGCCACCGTATCGCCAAGGACCTTATCTTCCTTGTCAAGAAGAACAAAATCCACTCCCCATGTATCAATCCCCATGCTGACCGGAAACTTGCCAAGCTCCCGACACTTGCGGATGCCATTTACAATCTCACGAAACAACCGCTCAAAATCCCAACACAGGTGACCATTTTTTGTCACAAGCTTATTTTCAAAACGGTAAATTTCTTCCAAAACAAATTTCCCGTCCTCCAAATGTGCCAAAATATGTCTTCCGCTGGACGCGCCAATGTCGACCGCCAAATAATAATTACTCATCGTAATGTCCTCCATCCTCTATCTTGCAGATAATATATCTTTCTCGTACTTTCTTACATAACTAAGCCACTCAAGACCCACTCCCTTATTCTTCTCTGCACAATAGTAATCCCATACCAGAGCAAATGGAGCTGCCTTAAATTCCTCTTTATATGCCAGACGTCCACTCACATCACCGGAAGCCTCCATTTTCTTCATCTCTGCTACAGGCTGTAGCATTGCCGCTAACATAGCCTTTCTTGTATTTCTCATGCCAATTACCCAAGCACAGATACGGTTGATGGAAGCATCAAAGAAATCTGTTGCCACATATGTATTTTTCAATCTATCCAAACGAACCAGTTCCTCCATAATGGCTCTTGTCTCATCATCAAAGCTTACCACATGATCGGAATCCCAGCGCACAGGACGGGACACAT
>CAMUFS010000133.1 GCA_947088195.1 uncultured Clostridia bacterium | reverse complement strand
GGCGCTTAGCGAGGTCCCTCACGAGCTTAGCGTCCGCTACGTTTTGAACTAAGCGAGAGCGGGGTGACAGAGGACTATAGGCCATTCTCTGGGTGGACCTGTCTCGAACATGATTCTTCTACATATAAATAAACGATAACTATATTTTGTATAAAGTATAATCCTCAAAATATAATTTATCTGCCTTCTTCCTCATCCGCTCCAAAGTGCGTTCTATCCCTTCTCTGACAGAATACAAAAACTTTGATGTTTTTAAATGGAAACAGAATGAATAATGCATTTCAGAAATGTTTTATCCCATATTTCGCCGGATTGTCTGCCAAGCTTCCCTCTTCTCCAAATCTTGATCCATGGCAGGGACATTCCCACATCTTTTCTTGCGGATTCCATTGTAATGCACATCCCATATGGGAACATCTTGGTGTTTCTTTAGAAAATATCTGCATCGCTCCCTCGCTAAGCCCTTTTATGCTCTCTCCCATATCTATAAAAAAGTTTTTTGCCGCTGCCACAGGATATATTCTCTGTGGAGAAAAAAGCTGTCTATATGGATTTTTTCTGCCACATATCTCATCACTTATCAGCATTGCCGCCAACATGGAAGATGTCATTCCCCATTTTTTAAAACCAGATATCACATACCAGTAAGGGCGAAAAATAGAATACCTTCCTATAAATGGAAAATTATCATGTGTGATGCAATCTTGCGCCGACCAGCAATACTCTTCCTTACATGTGGGATAATATTTTTCTGCTTTTTGCCTTAGAGCAGTATATCCACAGCTTCCTCTTAACTTTCCCGTGCGATGTGCACCTCCTCCAATTAAAAGAAAATCTCCAAAGCTTCTCAGAGAAATTCCATCCTTATCCGCACTGTAATACATGCCATGTAATCTGTCTGCTCCCGACAACGCCAGCACATAGCTTCTTTCCTGATGCTGCCGCATAAAATAAAAACCCGGCAAATTTATAATTGGATAATGTGTCGCTATCACAATATACTCCGCCTGAACCTCAGCCCGATCTGTTGTAATTTTATGTCCACTCACAGATAACACTTTTGTTTTTTCATAGATAGTAAGCTCTTTTGACATTTCCTTCAAAAAACGAAGCGGCTCAAGCTGAGCCTGATCTTCTATACAAACTGCCCCAACATGCTCAAATGGCAGCTTTGTATCAGATACCAAGCGGGATGGTACACCAAGAGAAGCTACTGCACTTGCTTCTTTTATCAACAGCTCCCTATCCTCCACAGAGTACAAATAGGAAGGCAGCCGCTCAAAATTACAATCAATCTGCTTTTCTTTTATAAATTGTTCATAGAGATTCAACGCCTGCTGATTCGCACGTATATAATCCGCTGCTTTCTTCTTGCCATATGTTCTAATTAATGTATCATATAAAAACCCATGTTGAATTGTGATTTTTGCCGTTGTATTTCCAGTTTGTCCACTGCCAATCCTATCTGCCTCTAACACCACCACATGCTTTCCATGGTGTTGTAAAAAGCAGGCTGTCAGTATTCCTGCCATGCCTGCTCCAATCACTGCCACTTCTGTGGTTACATTTTCAAGAAGTGTCTCTCGCTCTGGTATTATCGTGTGATCCTTCCACACCGCCTCTCTTTTCATCCTGCCTGTCCTCCTGCCAACATTGTACACTATACTTTTTCGTACAGTATTTCCTGAAAGCAGAAATTCATGCATTTTAATTTTTTAAGATTTTTTTGAAGAAGAAAAAAATGCACATACAAAGATAAACGCCAAAAATAAAATAGCAACCATCATCCAAATAAGCAATGTTATTGTACCTTTCTTTGCAAACATATCATAATAGCCCTTTAGATAGATCACCACAATAATAGCTGGGATTACATAAGATACATAATATTTAAATTTCTCTGGAAACAGAAGCCCCGTCCCCTGATTTGCCTCTTTTATAAATGCATTCCAACCCCATCCTCTTCGGCTGGTGCAAAAAAGTACATAGCCAAGGCTTCCCAGCGGAAGCAAATTATTTGACACAATAAAATCTTCCAGATCCATAATGGTGCTGCCGCTTCCAAATGGCTCTATCCATGAAAGCAGATGAAATCCCAATACACATGGCATACTAAGTATAATCATCAAAGCCATACTGACAAACACACTCTTTTTCCTTGTCCACCCAAAAAGATCCATATCAAATGCCACAATATTTTCAAATACCGCAATAATAGTGGTAAGTGCTGCAAATGTTAAAAATAGAAAGAATAAAGACCCCCATACCCTTCCACCTGCCATCTGAGAAAAAATACGTGGAAGCGTAATAAACACTAAGCTTGGCCCTGAGCCCGGTTCTATTCCATATGCAAAACATGCAGGTATCACAATAAAGCCTGCTGTCAATGTCACAAAGGTATCCAGACCCGTGATGCTTACTGCTTCTCCTGTAAGACTTCTCTCATTTCCCAGATAACTTCCAAAGATAAGCATGGCACCCACGCCGAGGGAAAGTGTGAAAAATGCCTGACTAAGTGCCGCAAAAACCACATTTCCAATGCCCTGCTCTATCATTTTTTCAAAATCAGGAATAAGGTAAAAACGGATTCCCTCTGCTGCTCCTTTTAAGAATATAGAATGTACAGCAAGAACTACCATAATAACTAGCAATGCCGCCATCATAAATTTTGTGATTTTCTCTATGCCCTTCTGCAAACCAAATAAACACACAACAAAGCCAATGATACAGATAAGCACTGTCCAGAAAATCATCTCCGGTGTGTTCACAAGCATATGATTAAATGTGTCTGTAATCTGCTCCTGCGTCGCCTGATAAAATACGCCTTGTACACTTTTTACACAATAATTCATCATCCAGCCACCCACCGAGGTGTAAAACATCATCAGCATATAGCAGCCCACAATCCCTATTATCTTCAGTCTATGCCAAGCTGTCCCCTTGGGCTCCAGACGCTCAAAGCTCATCACCACGCTGCGCCGGCTTGCACGTCCTACCGCAAATTCACAGACAAGCACTGGGATCCCAAGCAACACCAAAAAACAAAGATAAATCAAAATAAATGCTGCCCCACCATATTCTCCACACATATATGGAAACTTCCACACATTGCCTATTCCAATGGCACAGCCTGCTGATACCAAAATAAAACCAATTCTTGAACCAAACCTTTCTCTACTCATACGCCTCCTATTCCTCTCTCATTATTTTCTGTATTCCATTACAGCTTCTGAATATTCAACAATTCCTCCTGAATCTGTCCCGACAATTCTTCCACCAGCTTTGTACTTGCAGCAATCTGTTCTGTGGCGGCGGCAAGAGTGTCCACCCTCTGATCCACCTGAACCACAAGCCCAGACAAGTTCTCTGCCTGCTGCCTCAGATTCTCCATAAATTTCTTTACTTTTGCAGAAGTGTCATTGGAGTCCTTCGCCGCGTCACGGCTGGAATCTGACAGATTTTTAATCTCTCCTGCCACCACGGCAAATCCTTTGCCTGCCTCGCCAGCCCTCGCCGCCTCAATAGAAGCATTAAGTGACAAAAGCTCTGTCTCCGACGCAATGTCAAAGATTGAATTATTATTCTTCTCAATGCTGTCCAACAACTCTGTGATATGCCCAAAAGCCTCTGTCATCTGGCGACTGTAATTATTGATATTCTGCATATTGACAGCGATCTCTGTGCTCTCCTGCGCATTTCCCTCATTGCCCACGCTCACCTCTGCTAACGAGCTCTGCATACTCTGAAAGCTCTCCGTAACGTGATCAATAACTTCTCTCACTGTATCTGCACGCCGAATCCTCGCCTCCGTATCTGCCTGTACCTGATCACTTAATTTCTTCACATGCTCCATTTCCTCCATCGCCAAATCCTTGACATAATGGATACAATTCTCTTTCATATTTATGCCATTGTAAATGGCACATGCCATGTCTTTACAGCTCGTATATCCACATGCAGAACAATCAATCTGCTGCTGTTCTTTTGTATGTTTGCCCATTTCATCAAATATTCTGACAAGCTCCTGATTGGATACAGGCTTCATCTTTATTTGACTTGATTTATCGGTATAATGACGGATAAAATCTTCCAACCTTAATTTTCGAAATTGAGAATTCAAAGCTGCAAGTCTTCTCTTTGGCGAAAGCCTTTTGCCCCATGCACCTCCATGCTTGATACTTTTCTCACGAATCTTCTGAATATTCATCAGCGTATCATCGCCCTCTGCCTTCGCCTGCTCAATACCTGTCCCATACAGACAGCCCTGAGAACAATTTAGAGCATCCACCATAAAAGGAAGAGATTTTCCTGCATGTATTCTTTCCTGATACTCCTTTAGGTACTCATACATATGTCTCTCACCCTCTGCCTGACGGACAAAGATATCATCACCGAGAAACCAGTGTATATTCTCTTTTAGCCCTCCGGGTGTCGGATAGACAGAGCCAAGACCATACTCTATCTCATCCTTTGCCAACACATTGCCCGAAAGCCCATGCTCCTTAATATAACAGATTAAATGTTGAAATGTTATATTATAAGATACATAGCCACCGCAATTTGGATCCTCTATCTCATTCTTTTTGGCTATGCAGGGACTAAGAAAAGCCAGCTTATCCCTAAGCCCTAGATATTTCTTGACATAGATAGCACCACACATCAGAGGACTATGTACTGGCATCAGCTTTGGCAAAAGCTCTGGCATATTTTTTTCAATATAATCTACTACTGCTGGACATGGCTGAGAGATTCCTCCAAGAAAATGGTGAGACTTAATATAATTCAGATATGCCCATGTTGTGATATCCGCCCCAAACGATACACTGAAAATTCGATTTACCCCCGCAGTCTTTAAAATCCCCAGATACTTCTGATACTCCGATGGATAATTTGCCATAAAGGCTGGAGCTATCAAAAGCGAAATCTTCTCTCCCTTCTTTAGATCCTCAAAGAAACGTTCCGTATCATCTCGATACGATCTTGCACTATGCTTGCAAGCATCAAAGCAAGCTCCACAGGATATACAGGCATCCCCCTCCACCTCAATCCTGCTGCTTCCGTCCTCAAGCTTCACTGCATAGTTGGCAGATGGAACTGGACATACAGAAATACATTTGTTGCACACAATACAATTTTCATTCGTATAAACTAATCCTGTGTTTTTTCCCATTCCTCATTCCCCCTCTTTCCTTTCATCGATAACACAACCCATAAAAGCTTTTCCGAACGGTTTATACAAAAATATTATAAACTCAAAAGCGAATATCATCAACAAAATTTTACAAAGAATTGCTTTAACTTGCCATTCCATCTGAAATTTGTTATACTTTAACTTAAAAAAACCGCTCTTTCTAATACGGTTAATTTTACAGAAAGGATCGATTTTCACATGTACAAAAAGCTTATCACACTTATTTTAATGGGTTGTATTTTCCTTACCATGTTGTCTGGCTGCTCCTCCAACCCTCAGCAGACCACCAAAAATGAGAGCACCGAAGCTCCTACCCAAACAAGCGAAATCCGCATTGGCTGTATGAAAGGCCCAACTGCGATAGGTATGATTCGATTGCTATCCGAATCAGATGCCGGCAATACAACAAACACGTATCAGTACACCATAGCAGGCGCTGCCGATGAATTAAGTGCTGCTCTGTTAAAAGGTGATTTGGATATCGCCTCTGTCCCCTGCAATCTTGCCAGTGTACTATATAATAAGACGGACGGGGAAATTCTGACAGCCGCAATTAATACGTTAGGAGTTCTCTATATTGTTGAGGGGGGCTCCTCCATCAAGACCATTAGCGATCTTGCTGGCAAGACACTTTACTCCACTGGACAGGGCACCACACCAGAATATACGCTGCGTTATCTTTTAACCTGCGCAGGTCTCGATCCAGATAAAGACGTTACTATTGAATATAAATCAGAAGCTTCTGAGGTAGTTGCCACCCTGTCACAGCATCCCAATGCCGCAGCTATGCTGCCACAGCCTTTTGTTATATCAGCTATGAATAACAATCCTGATCTTCGCATTGCCCTAGATATCACAAAAGAATGGGAGGCTCTCACACAAAATACAGTTGTCACAGGTGTGATTGTGGTACGAAAGACATTTCTTGAACAAAATCCAGAGGCTTTCCGCACCTTTTTAACAGAATACCAAAGCTCTGCGGAATATGCCAATAATTCTGTTGATGAAACGGCTGCTCTCCTAGAACAATATGATGTTTTTAAGGCCGCCATTGCCAAAAAAGCGATTCCATATTGTAATGTCGTGTTTATAACAGGAAAAGAAATGAAAGAAAATGCCACTGCTTACCTTCAAGTTCTATATGACCAAAACCCTGCTTCCATTGGCGGCAATTTAAAAGAGGAGATGTTCTATCTTGAAGAATAAACCAGCGATTTTATATTATTCTCTGGCTGCTTTGTTTTGGCTGCTGCTGTGGCAGGCGGCAGCCATGCAAATCGGAAAAGAATTATTTCTGCCTGCACCAGTTCAGGTTTTTACTGTTCTATTCACAGAGCTATTTCCTTCCAGAAGCTTCTGGCTCTGCGTGTTCTCCTCCTTTTTCCGCATTGGGGCAGGCTTTCTTTTGGGCTTAAGCACTGGAGTAGTATTAGCCGTAGCCTCTTATTGCTGGAACCCTATAAGAATACTTCTCTGGCTTCCCATCAAGGTAATAAAATCCGTTCCCGTGGCTTCTTTCGTGATATTGACCTTGTTGTGGATGGATTCCTCCATGCTGGCTGTCTTTATTCCATTTTTAATGGTACTTCCCATTCTATATCTTCATACATTAACAGCACTTTCTCAGACAGATCAAAAGCTGCTTGAGATGGCAAGGCTTTTTCATATCCCTGTCCCAAAGCAACTTTCTGCCATCTATCTTCCACATATATTCCCTTCTGTACTGTCAGCCTGCTCCCTCGCAGCTGGCATGGCATGGAAATCTGGAATCGCAGCCGAGATTATTGGACTTTCCAGAAATTCCGTAGGGAATAAGCTTTATCAAGCCAAAATCTATCTGCTAACCCCAGAGCTATTTGCATGGACCATTGTAATAGTCCTGCTAAGTATAGGGTGGGAGCAAATATTTATCATTCTATCCAGACTCGTTAGACAGGAAAAATCTCTGGATATAAGGAGGTAGAAATATGCCTGATATTATATCAATTCAAAACATATCTTTTTCTTATCCTGAAAAAGCACCTATTTTTTCACATTTTTCCACAGCCATTCACACAAAAACGGCAACCGCTCTCACCGCACCTTCTGGCGCAGGCAAGACTACGCTATTGCACTTGATAGCAGGACTACTAAAGCCCCAAGAAGGTCAAATTCTATTTCCGCCATCACACCATAAAATTTCCATGGTATTTCAGGAAAATCGGCTTATTCCTTCCGCCAGCATTGTAAAAAATATAAAACTGGTAAATAAAAAACTGTCTGACAGCGAAATCTGCACTCTTCTCAAACAAGCGGAGCTTGAAAACTATGCTACCTATAAGCCCGGCTCCCTAAGTGGCGGAGAACAGAGGCGAGCCGCCATTCTCCGTGCACTTGCCGCAGACTTTTCCATTCTTCTTCTGGACGAACCCTTCACAGGACTTGATGTCACAATAAAAGAGAAAATAAGCCAGCTTATCAAACAAAATACCATAGACAAAACCCTTATTCTTGTCACTCATAATCCTGATGACATTGAACTTTTAAAATGCAAAACGGCAGTACAGCTTTAATGGCTGCACTGCCAAATTACATATACAACAAATCTCTTACTTTTCTGATTTTCCCTGAGTAATTAATTTATAAATGTATTTCTTCTGCAAACTTATATTAATTTTTTTTCAATTAATCCTTTTATTTTCGTTGAACTGGTTCTTTCTGTATATGGGAAAAATACCATCTCTGCCCCATGCTTTT
>CAMUFS010000132.1 GCA_947088195.1 uncultured Clostridia bacterium | reverse complement strand
CGAACATGATTCTCCTATTACAAATAAACGATAACTATATTTTGTATAAAGTATGTCTTTCTCACAACTCTCTTCGGATTTTCATTGTCAGTTCTCCAACCTTTGCAAGAAGCTTTTCATCCTTCTCCATTTTATATTGATCAATCAAACTATCAATCTGCCCCGCAAACTGTTTAATCTGCAAAAACCGCTCCAAAAGCTTAAGCTTCTCTTCGTATTCCTCTAATATTTTATTACAGCGCTTTACCAGATCATGCACTCCCTGCCTGCTGATGCCTCTATCCTCAGCGATCTCGGAGAGAGAATAGTCATTTAATACCACATCTTCATAAATCTGCTTCTGATGATCTGTGAGAAGCTCACCATAGAAATCATACAACAATGCTTGCTTCACTATTCTCTCCATTCAATCGCCTTCCCTTCCCGCCAAGTACCTAAAATTTTAATAAATACTCTTTGATTGAACCACCTTCGGCCGGTATCCACTCTCCTCCAGCGCATTTACAATCTGTTCTTTGTGTTCCAATCCAAATGCCTCCAACGTAATGCGAAGCTCCACCGCCGCATTTCTGTTAATGCTGACAAACTGATTGTGTTCCAGCTTAATCACATTTCCCTGCATCTTTGCAATCACTTGGGAAACCTTTACCAGCTCACCCGGCTTATCTGGCAAAAGCACAGACACAGTGAAAATCCTGCCCCTCTGAATCAAACCATTCTGCACTACGGATGACATAGTAATCACATCCATATTTCCGCCACTTAAAATAGAAACTACCTTTTTATTCCCCGGTGCTATTTGTTTTAATGCCGCCACAGTAAGAAGCCCAGAGTTTTCTACAATCATCTTATGGTTCTCTACCATATCGAGAAAACATACGATCAGTTCTTCATCCTTCACTGTGAGAACTCCGTCCAGATTTTGCTGAATATAAGGGAAAATCTTACTTCCCGGTGTCTTAACTGCCGTGCCATCCGCGATGGTATTCACACCATCAAGTGTTACCACTTTTCCCTGTTCCAAAGAAGCCTTCATACAACTTGCTCCCTCTGGCTCCACGCCAAGTACCTGAATCTTTGGATTGAGAAGCTTTGCCAGAGTGGAAACTCCCGCTGCCAGCCCACCGCCGCCAATGGGAACCAGAATATAATCTACCGTCGGAAGTTCCTTAAAGATCTCCATAGCGATGGTTCCCTGTCCGGTTGCAACCTCTGGATCATCAAATGGATGGATAAATGTAAGCCCCTTTTCCTCTGCAAGCTGTAAAGCATACTCACATGACTCATCATAGACATTTCCGTAAAGCACCACCTCGGCACCATAGCTTTTGGTGCGGTTGACTTTGATTAGTGGTGTTGTTGTTGGCATAACAATCGTAGCCTTCAATCCATAACACTTTGCTGCATACGCGACACCCTGCGCATGGTTTCCGGCGGAGGCTGTTATCAGTCCCTTCTCTCTCTCTTCCTGCGATAATGTACTTATCTTATAATAGGCACCACGCACTTTATAAGCACCGGTAAACTGCATATTCTCTGGTTTTAAATAGACTCTGTTCCCCGTAAGCTCAGAAAAATAATTGCTGTAAGTAAGCTTTGTCTCCTGTGTCACATTTTTTACAATCTCACTGGCTTCCTCAAATTTCTCCAGCGTCATCTTCTCTTCCATCTTTTTTGTCCTTTCTGCATTACTTTATATCAAATAGTGCATTTACAAACTCATCTGCGTCAAATTTCTGCAGATCGTCAATTTTTTCCCCAATTCCTATATATTTTACTGGCACACCATACTCTGCCTGAATTGCCACAGCAATGCCTCCCTTTGCAGTGCCGTCAAGCTTTGTCAAGATAATACCAGATACCTCTGACGCCTCCTTAAACTGCTTTAGCTGGGCAAGCGCATTCTGTCCGGTGGTTCCGTCAAGCACAATCAGATTTTCTCGGTAAGCCTCTGGGTACTCACGACTAATTACTCGGTCAATATTTTTTAATTCCTCCATCAAATTCTTTTTATTGTGGAGCCTGCCCGCCGTATCACAGATTAATACATCCGCATGTCTTGCCTTTGCCGCAGAGATGGCATCAAAGATTACAGCAGCGGGATCGGAGCCCTCCTTCTGTGCCACAATCTCCACACCTGCTCGGTTTGCCCACTCGGTAAGCTGTTCAATAGCAGCCGCACGAAATGTATCCGCCGCCGCCACAATCACCTTCTTGCCGCTTTCCTTTAAACGCCCCGCAAGCTTTCCCACAGAAGTTGTCTTTCCCACTCCATTGACACCAATTACCAAAATAATGGAGGTTCTGTGCTCAAATTCATATGCGTTGTCTCCCAGGTGCATCTGCTCTTTAATGCTGTTAATCAAAAGCTCCTTGCAGTCCACCGGATTTTTAATCTTCTGTTCCTTCACCTTTGCCTTCAGATTCTCCATAATCGACATCGTGGCATTGATGCCGATATCCCCCATAATCAAAGTTTCCTCAAGCTCATCATAAAAATCATCATCAATGCTGGAAAAGCCGTGAAAAATAGAATCCATTCCTGAGACAATATTATCCCTTGTTTTTGACAATCCCTCAACCAGCCTTCCAAAAAATCCCTTCTTTCCCTCTGCCATTTTCATTCTCCTCCCTCGATATATTTGGAAATACCACTACACCGCTTTTTTGGGCGGACCTTCCAGCGTCGCTTCTATAAGATCGACAGATACTAATGTTGACACTCCCTTCTCCTGCATTGTGATACCGTAGAGGCGGTCCGCCGCAGACATCGTGCCTCTCCTGTGAGTGATCACAATAAACTGTGTATTTTTAGTCAGTTTATGCAGATACTTTGCAAATCTTCCCACATTAGAATCATCAAGTGCCGCCTCAATCTCATCCAACAAGCAAAATGGAGATGGCTTAAGATTCTGAATGGCAAATAAAAGCGATATTGCTGTCAACGCCTTTTCTCCGCCCGATAGCTGCATCATATTTTGAAGCTTTTTGCCGGGCGGCTGAGAGATAATTCGTATCCCTGCCTCTAACACATCTTCCTCCTCCACAAGCTCCAGGGTCCCCTTGCCTCCACCAAACAGCTCCTTAAACACTCGATCAAATTCTATGCGGATCTCCTCAAATTTTTCCTGAAACTGCTGCCTCATGCCACTATCTAACTCTTCAATAATATGCAAAAGTGTCTCCTCCGCCATCTTCAGATCGTCATGCTGTGTCCGCAAAAACTCATATCGCTCTGACACCTCCTTGTAATCCTCAATGGCATTGACATTGACTACTCCTAAAGCCTTTATCTCATTTTTTACCGATGCCGCTCGCTTCTTTAATTCTCCCGCCTCCATAGATGGCTGTGTGTGCTCATTTCCCCACACTGCAGCCTCACTTGGCGTCAAGCCATATTCTTCCCACATATAGTTGACCGAAGCATCCAATGTATCACAGAAACGTTCCTTCTGCGCGGTCAGACGATATAATTCCTTATCTAGTATAGCAATATCCGCCTGAAATCCTTCTCTTTTCTTTAGACTCTCCTTCTGGGACAACATCTTCTCTTCCTTTTCCCTGATGTCCACCTGCAGACGGCTCTCTTTCTCTGCCTGTTCTTGACGATTTTTCTCTATCTCCTTGTGCGTCTGTTCTATCTTATCCTTTTTCTCCTGAATTTCGGATTGAAAGGCTTCTTTGCTGTCCTTTAGCTGTTGTATCTCCAAGAAAAGCTTTTCTTTCTCAAGCGTAACACGCTCCACATTCTCCTTAATAAAATCAACCCTCTGCGCTGCATTGGCATAGGCAAGGCGAAGTGTCTCGGTGCGATCCTTCTGTATTCTTTCCTGTGCCCTCTCCTCCTCAAGCTTACTGTTCCAGCTCTGATTATCTGACTCTACCAGACTATTCTCTTTCTCAAGCACAGAAATCTGCTCTTCTTGCTCCTTCCTTCCCTCGCGGATATCCTCCATCTGCCTTTCTAGCTCCTGATTCTCCGTCACAGCCTCCTTGTACTCAGTCAACAAAGCCTCCATCTCCTCCTCTGCGTGCGCCAAGCTCATGTCCGCTGTATTTTGAAGCAGATATCTTTCCTGAAGCTCCTTTTTTTGTAGCTCCAATTCCTCTCGATTCCTTCCATTCTTTGCACGGTTTGTCTCAATCTGGTTCTTTGCTGTCTGATAATCCTGCAAAAGCCCTTTTACCTTCTGCTCAAGCTCCTCTATCTCTCGGCGCCTTCCAAGCAGATTTCCGCTGTTTTTAAAAGCTCCTCCTGTCAGGGAACCCCCAGCGTTCAAAAGCTCCCCCTCCAAGGTGACAATACGAAGGCTATAATGATACTTTCTGGCAAGAGCAAGTGCATGATCAATCTGATCTGCCACCACCACTCTCCCCAATAAATACTCTGAAAGCTCCTTATATTCCTTGTCCACTTGTATTAGATCACTGGCAAGGCCTATCACTCCCACCTCACGAAGTGCGGCATCATTTTGAAAAGAGCTGCGATTCTTCACCGCTGAAAGTGGAAGAAAGGTCGCGCGCCCGTATTTATTTTTCTTTAGAAATTCAATTAGCTCTTTTGCCGTCTGCTCTGTATCTGTGACAATATTTTGGATATTTCCGCCAAGTGCTGTCTCAATCGCCGTCTCATATTTCTTCTCTGTCTTAATAATATCCGCCACAACACCGATAATACCGCTTTTGGAGGATTTTTGTTCCATCACCCTGCGAATGCTGCTGCCATAGCCGTCATAGCGCTCCGTCAAGCTGATCAAAGCCTCCAATCTGGAACGTTCCGCATGATAACTCTGCTGACAATCATTTCTCTTCTTCTCCAGCACAAGATTCTCCTTGTGCATCCTATCAATCTGCTCTTCTAACTCTCTTTTCTTTTCTTCTCCCCTTGCAAGCTCTACCTGCAACCCCTTAAGCTTTTCTTTTAAACCGCCAATCGTCTCATCCTGAACAGACTGACTACTTTTAAACTGAATCAGCCTTCTGGCTAACTCTGCCTTTCGAATCTGCGCCTGCTCAAGCATCGCCTCATAGCGCTGTACCTTTGCCTTAATGTCAGACTGCTCATTTAAAATACGAATCACACGATTTCTATTCTGCTCCACAAGCTGCGTTCCATCTGCAATTCTCTGGCTTATCTGCAAAAGCTCTGTCTCTGCCTTGGAAAGCTCTGCCTTTGCCTCCGCACTAAGCTTTGCTGTATCTTGCTCCTCCTTGCAAAGCTCCTCTCTCTGTTGTTGCTTCTCCTTTTGTTCCTCAGAAAGCTTCTCTATGCGTTTTGCAAAATCTCTATCTTGATTAGAAATATTGCTGATCTGTTCTTCTAAAAGTCGAATCTCTCCCTCCAGCTTCTCTCTGTTCATCTGGATTCCTGATATACTGTCACGAAGAGCAAGCAGTCCTGCCTCCCTGCTTTGAAGCTCCTTCTCCAGCTTATCATACTCCTCCTTTGCTGTCTCCTCCAGATGCTTTGCACTGTCAAGTTGCTCCCTCGCCGTCTCCTCCTTCCCAGAAAGATCCGCAAGCTGTTTCTTAAGCAGCTCAGCTTCTGAAAGATAGATAGCAATATCATAGGTTTTCAGTTCTTCCTTCAACCGCAGATACTCATGCGCTGTCTCCGCCTGTTTCTTGAGAGGTCCAACCTGCTTTTCTAGCTCTGACAGAATGTCCTCCACACGCACCAGATTCTGGCGCTCATTGTCCAATTTTCGGGCCGCCTCATTCTTTCTGCGCTTAAACTTTACAATTCCAGCTGCCTCATCAAAAAGCTCCCTTCTCTCCTCTGGCTTTCCACTTAAAATCTTGTCAATCTGCCCCTGCCCAATAATTGAATATCCCTCTTTGCCAATTCCCGTATCATAAAACAATTCATTCACATCTTTTAAACGGCAGGGGGAACCGTTTATCAGATATTCACTCTCCCCAGAACGGTACACCCTTCTTGCCACCGTCACTTCAGGATACTCAATCGAAAGCTTATGATCGGCATTGTCAATCGTCAGCGCAACACTGGCAAAACCTTGCGGTTTTCTATTTTCTGTACCAGAAAAGATAATATCCTCCATCCTTGCACCACGAAGCTGCTTGGCACTCTGCTCTCCCAACACCCATCGCACCGCATCCGCAACATTGCTTTTTCCACTTCCATTTGGTCCCACAATTCCTGTAATTCCATTGTGAAACTCAAATACAATCTTGTTGGCAAAGGACTTAAACCCCTGTACTTCTATGCTTTTTAAGTACATACACCCTTCCTTTCCTCTGCCCGAAGAGAAAGGATTCCCTGATACGCAGCCTCCTGCTCCGCCGCCTTCTTTGTTCTTCCCCTGCCATTTCCCAATACAAACGCTCCAAGCAGCACTTGTACCTCATAACTTTTATTGTGATCGGGTCCTTCCTCGCGCAAAAGCTTATAGGAGAGCACTTCCTCATACTGACTTTGCACCATTTCCTGCAAAATAGTCTTGCTATCATAAAAGAGCTGTTTATTCTCAATATCATTTAATATAAAACGCAGAATAAACTCTTTTGCACTAGCAAAACCACCGTCCAGATAAATTGCGCCAATCAGCGCTTCCACAGCATCTGATACGATTGACGGCCTCTCTCTTCCTCCGGTCAACTCCTCTCCCTTTCCCATAAGCAGATAGCTCCCAAGTGCAATCTGCCGACTGCTAAAAGCAAGTGCCGGCTCACACACAAGACTTGCCCTTAGCTTTGTCAGCTCCCCCTCTGGCTTATCGGGATATAACTGAAAAAGATACTCACTGGAGGAAAGCTCCAGCACAGCATCCCCCAAAAATTCCAGACGCTCATTACAACTTTCTTTGTGAAGATGATGCTCATTCGCAAAAGAGCTGTGCGTCAAGGCTTGTCTGAGAAGTGACTTATTATTAAAGCAATAACCAATTCTCTGCTCCAGACTTTCCATTTGTTCCTTCATACTCCCTTCCTTTCATACCCCCAAAATTACTTTCTCCCTACAAAAGAAACTCCAAAATAAAGTGTGCAGGCACCTCAAGCCTTGAGAAACCCGCACACTTCGCACACTGGAACACATTTGTTCCATATTAATTCAATGCATTTTTGATCTGTTCCACTGCGTCTCCGACGGATACAATCTTCTCAGCCTCTTCATTCGGAATCTCGATGTCAAACTCTTCCTCGATTCCCATAATAATCTGAAATACATCAAGGGAATCTGCTCCCAGATCATCCACAAATGTCGTGTCCATCGTGATCTCATCTTCCTCTACATTCAAAACCTCTGCAATAATTTTCTGTAATTTCTCAAATTCCATATCCCTCTCCCTTTCTCACTCTTCCACAATTATATTCTGTTTGATCTTTTCATTGATCTGTTGTTCCTTAAAGGCAACACATTGAATTACTGAATTTTTGACCTCGTTCGCTTTTGCACTTCCATGTGTCTTGACTACCAGACCATTTAAGCCCAAAAGCGGCGCTCCGCCATATTCACTGACATCAAAGGCTTTTAAGGTCTGTGTAACAGAAGGCTTAACTAGAACAGCCCCAATTTTAGACATTACCGTACTCATAAGTCCTTTCTTTAACATCCGCTTAAAGGTCGAACCCATTCCCTCATACAGCTTTAGAATTACATTGCCCACAAATGCCTCACAGACAATGACATCCGCATAACCTGACGGAATCTCTCTCGCCTCAATACTTCCGATAAAATTAATATCTGGACAGCCCTTAAGCAGTGGAAAGGTCTCCTTCACCAACGCATTTCCCTTCTCCTCCTCCGCTCCGATATTTACTATCGCAACCTTGGGATTTTTCACCTTGACCACATTCTCCATATAGATAGAGCCCATCTTTGCAAATTGTACCAGATGGGAAGATCTGGCATCCACATTTGCGCCACAATCAATAAGTAGAGAAACACCCTTTTCTGTGGGACTTAGA
>CAMUFS010000131.1 GCA_947088195.1 uncultured Clostridia bacterium | reverse complement strand
ATGATTGGAAGGTTAAAGCCATTTTGGTTGGCGATGGCATTGAAAAAAATAAATTGATGCGACAAGCGAGGAGTATGAAAAAGCAGATTAAATTTTTTCCTCCAATTCGCAAAGAGTACATTCCAGCTTTGCTGGCTCAGGTAGATTTGCTTTATATAGGAGAATTGGATAATGGAATATTGCGTTTTGGCATTTGTATGAATAAAATATTTGATTCCATGATGTCAGGGAAACCGATTTTGTATGCTGTCAATGCGCCTAATAATTATATTGAGGATTATCATTGTGGAATTACGGTAGAGCCTGAAAATACGGCTGCGTTACAGGAAGGGATCAGAAAAGTAATGTCTATGTCTGCAGAACAACGTGAGGAAATGGGGAAAAATGGTAGAAAGGCCGCGATAGAAAATTTTTCATATGAGGTGTTGGCGGAAAAATTTTTAAAGGTAATGAGGGAATAAAATAATTATAGAAAAATCAATACGTTAGGAGAAAATTATGAGATATGCACTTATTGGTTGTGGACGTATTGCAGCTTATCATGTAAAAGCAGTTTTTAACAATCATTTGGATTTTATAGCAGCATGTGATGTAAAGGAGGAAAAGATAGAGGAGCTTTTTCATCAATGTAATTTACATAAAACCGTGAATATAAAGCGTTATACAGATTATAAAAAAATGATAGCGGAGTGTGATCTTGATTTGATTAGCATTGCCACAGAAAGTGGGATACATGCGGAAATCGCGTTGTATTGTATGGATCATGGAATACATGTAATTATTGAAAAACCGATGGCAATGAATATGCGGGATGCAAATGAGATTATTGGGCGAAGAGAAGAAAAGGGTGTAAAAGTCGCTGTCTGTCATCAGAATCGCTTTAATATTGCTGTACAGAAGATGAGAAGTGCTCTTGAGGCAGGGCGTTTTGGCAAATTGTCTCATGGCTCGGTGCATGTGCGTTGGAATCGCAATAAAGATTATTATACACAGGCGCCATGGAGGGGCAGATGGGCTTCTGATGGCGGTGCTCTGATGAACCAGTGCATTCATGGCATTGATTTGCTGCGATGGATGCTTGGGGACGAGATAGAAGAGGTATATGGGCAGACCAGACAACAGCTTCATACCTATTTAGAGGCAGAGGATATTGGTGTGGCTGTCGTAAAGTTTAAAAATGGTGCCGTTGCTACCATCGAGGGAACAACGAATGTTTATCCACAGAATCTGGAAGAGACATTGTATCTATTTGGAGAAAAAGGAACGGTAAAGCTTGGAGGCAAATCGGTAAATACGATTGATGTCTGGGATTTTGTAGATGAGGATAACATGGACCAGTCCAATAAGGGCCTTGAGGAAACGGTAAATAATGTTTATGGAAATGGCCATACAAGCCTGTTTGCCGATATGATAGACGCCATTGAGCATGACAGAACACCTTATGTCGATGCAATGGCAGGCCGCAATGCATTGGAGCTTGTACTTGCCATTTATAAAAGTCAGAAAATTGGCGGGCCGGTTAAGCTGCCGTTGGATGAATTTTCCAGCACGGATATGGAAGGAACATTTTAATTATGAAAGAACAGGATTTTTTTGTACATGAGAGCAGCTATATAGATGATGGTGTTATTATTGGAAAAAATAGCAAGATATGGCATTTCTGCCATGTACAAGCAGGGGCAAGAATAGGATGTAATTGCTCGATTGGACAGAATGTAAATATTGCCGCCAATGTTAAAATTGGCAATGATGTTAAGATACAAAACAATGTTTCTGTGTATGAAGGTGTGGAGCTGGAGGATGGTGTTTTCTGCGGTCCATCCTGTGTATTTACCAATGATCTCACGCCGAGAGCACGTTATCCCAAGGGCAGAGAAAATTATAAAAAGACACAGATTAAGGAAGGAGCATCCATAGGTGCCAATGCTACTATTGTCTGTGGTCATACCATTGGCAGATATGCCATGGTAGCGGCGGGAGCTGTTGTGACAAAGGATATTCCTGATTATGCCTTGGTGGCAGGAGTGCCAGCAGTGGTTATTGGAAAGGTAGATAAATATGGCAATCGAGTGGAGTAAATTTATATATTAAGAGATAAAGGAAGAAGAATACGAGAACGATAGAAGGAATAGAAAAAAGGAATAAAAAAGATGAAATTTAACAATATTTATACCAATCTTATATCTGGGGCAGAAAAGCTTGCTCTTGTTGGTCTTGGCTATGTAGGTATGCCGATTGCCGTTGAATTTGCCAAGCATATTAAAGTGATAGGCTTTGATATTAACAGCAGGAGAGTAAAGGAATATAAGAATGGGATGGATGCTACCAATGAGGTGGGAAGTGCTATTAAAAGTACAACGGTAGAATTTACCGATGATCCATCAAGACTGAGAGAGGCAAAATTTATTGTTGTGGCAGTGCCCACACCGGTTAGAGACGATAACAGTCCTGATTTAAGACCTGTAGAAAGTGCTTCAAGGACGATTGGCCAGAATCTTATGCAGGGTGCTATTGTGGTGTTTGAATCGACCGTGTATCCGGGCGTTACAGAGGATATCTGTGTTCCCATAATAGAAAAGGAATCTGGACTTAAGTGCGGAGTAGACTGGAAGGTTGGCTATTCACCAGAGCGCATCAATCCGGGTGATCGGGTACATACATTGACAAATATTCATAAGGTGGTATCTGGCATGGATGAGGAGTCTGCGGTAGAGATAAAAAAAGTTTACGATATTATTATAAAGGCGGGCACTTTTATGGTATCTAGCATTAAAACTGCCGAGGCGGTGAAGGTGGTGGAAAACAGCCAGCGTGATATTAATATTGCATTTATGAATGAGATAGCCATTATTTGTGATAGATTGGGAATTGACACAGATGAAGTATTTGCAGGGATGAATACAAAATGGAATGCCTTGGGATTTAAACCGGGACTTGTAGGAGGACATTGTATAGGAGTCGATCCATACTATCTAACCAATGTAGCGGAAAAACTGGGGTATCACAGTCAGATCATATTAAATGGACGTCAGGTTAATGACAGTATGGGAGCATTTGTGGCGGATGCGGCAATTAGAGAGATGATAGAGGCGGGTATGGCTCCTAAGAAAGCGACGGTTGTTATCTTTGGCATAACATTTAAGGAAAATTGTCCAGATACCAGAAATAGCAAGGTTGTGGATATTATCAAAAGGCTGAGGGAATATGAGATAGATCCGGTGGTGACAGATTCATGGGCAGATGCAGATATAGCAAGAAAGGAATATGGGGTAGAGCTGGTTACATATAACAAGCTTCCCAAGGCGGATTGTGTTATTGTTGCGGTGGGACATAAGGAATATCGCTCGATGTCCATGATGCAGCTTAAGAATTTATTTAAGGCAGAATTAGAGGAAAGAGAGAGAATCCTTATTGATGTAAAAAGTTTATATAGAATGGATGAGCTTAAGGCATCGGGAATGAGGTTTTGGAGGCTGTGATCAGGGAGCAGAAAAGGAAAAAGCTGATTGTCTTGCCGGGAAATCTGACAAGCGCATTTTTTGTCAATGAGATTCCATATTTTCAAAGGGAATTTGATAAAGTGACAGTTATTGCATTTGGAAAATTAGGCAAAGAGGAAAGACAAGTAATAGAAAGATTTCATCTGGACTGTCATTTTTGTTCTTTGAGACAGCTCAGACTAAAGCATATATTGTATGTAATCAGATGGATGCAGTTATCCTATGTAAAGAAAGAGATAAAAACATATGTCTCTTTTTCGAAAAATGGATTAAAAAGATTTGCGTATCTTATATTTTATGGCATATATCATATAATTACAGAACCTATGCTGTTGCAGGAGATCAATCATAGCACAGATATGGATATTTATTTGTATGCCTTTTGGATGAGCAGAGCAGCCTATTGTGTGGCTGCTTCGGCAGATAAATACCCGCACCGAGTCGTTAAAATATGTACGAGAGCACATGGGTATGATTTATATCAAGAACGAAATCAGACTGGTTATTTGCCATTTCGGCGGTTTCTGGCAGAAAAGCTTGATGCAGTGTATTTTATTTCGAAGGATGGAAAGAGCTATTTTGAAGAAATGATTGAGGATAGGCAGCTATCATGTATTTGTGATAGAAAACTATCCTATCTTGGCACAAGAAATAAAGATAATTTACAAAAGGTAGCTGTGCCCAAAAATAAGGTTGTGATAGCATCCTGTTCCTCTGTGATTGATATAAAAAGACTGGATCTCATTATTGAATTAATGGAATATCTAATAAAACATTTGTCTGAGAAAGGCATTAAGGTCTACTGGATACATATTGGAGATGGAAAACAGATAAAAGATGTCAAGAGACAATGTACAGAAAAGCTAAAGAAAGGGTGTTATCGTCTGCTTGGCAAGGTAGATAATGCAATAATTTTAAAGACATATATCAAATATGATGTTGATTATTTTATAAATCTAAGTGATTCCGAAGGTGTTCCCGTATCCATAATGGAGGCCATGTCTCTGGGACTGCCCGTTATAGCCAGAAATGTTGGCGGCAATCGGGAGATAGTAAATACATCGAATGGCCTGTTGCTGTCAGAGCCTTTGCCCAAGGGGTGGAAAGCTCAGGTGTGCGAATGGCTTCAGAAAAATTATTTCGATAAAGATAGTTATAGCATTATGCAGGCAAATGCTCGTGAAATGTGGGACAAGAATTATAATGCAGATCGGAATTATCCACAATTTTTTAAAGATATGTGCACCGGAGTTCAGCGTAATAAGAAAAGCTGATTTTGCGGCTGAGAAAATGGAATGGGGACAAAAGCTATGAACCAACGCAGAACATTAATATCAATTCTTAATTATAATGGCAGCAAGGACACTTTGGAATGTATTCAAAGTTTTTATAAATATGAAGATAAAAATTCCTATTGTATTGTGATATGGGACAACGCATCAGCAGAAAGTGAGAAATGTATTCTGAAAATTGGAATCTTGGCGATGAAGCTTAGGTATATCACGTGCACAGAGGAGGAGTACAAAGAAATTGATATAAAAAATTATGAGTTGGTTTTGGTATTTTCTAAATCAAATCTTGGATTTGCAAAGGGCAATAATGCAGTTATTAGAAATCAGCTAGATAAATTTGAAGCAATAATTTTGCTTAATAATGATACAGAGTTTATAAGCGATACAACGAGGAGACTTGTAGAATATCTGGATTTACATAAAGATACTGGCTGTATTACCTGTGCGATCTATTATTGGGCACAGAGGAATAAAGTATGGTATGCCGGAGCGAAGTTTATTGCTGGTTCAAGAAAGGCTTATACAGAGAAATATGTGCAAAAGCAGTTAGACAGAGGAAATCGTGCTATACAGGCGGATTATATAACAGGATGTTACCTGATAGTAAGGAGCGATATTTATAAAAGGTATGGCATACTTACAGAGAAATTTTTCTTCGGAGAGGAGGACTATGAATTTTGCCGCCGTATGGCGCAAAATCAGATAAAAATAGAAGTGCTTCTGGATGAGGCCTTGTATCATAAGGTAGGCACAAGTATTAAGCGCAATACAGATATACAAGGAATTGTCCGCAGAAGCTTTATTCATCATCTAAATCGTTTTATTGATATGAAACAATATTATAGCAGATTATATTGGAATGTGTGGCGGTTCTTTTCAAGCATCTATATTTTTCTCCTTATGTGGAGAAAAAGCGGTTATCAGACGGTATGGATATATACATATATCCGAAAATTAAATCATTATGCAGTGCTCAGGGAAGAAATTGATAAAAGCTTCTTTGAGTCAGTGGTGCGAGGGGAAATATTTTGACAGAGTAAGAAAGAGATAATAAATTATTTTTTGATAATTAGCTTGGAATATTAGGAGGAGCAGATGGAACTAATTTTGTTTGATCTAATTATGGTTTCCCTTATTCTTATAGATATATATAATTATGAGCGACAGGTGACACCACTTACTATCGTTGGCTCAATATTTGTTTTTTTGATTAATTTAAATAATCTAATTGTTTCTGAAATATATGGATTCTATAAAGTTGCAGATCATTCTCTGCTGGTTTTGCTATTGTTCTTTTTTCTTATTTTTGGTGTGGATATGGCATTTGGCTGTCTATATCGCCATACAAGCAGGGCAGCTTTGGATCGGGTGGTCAGGTTTCGGAGCTTTCGTCTAGTTTCAATTTTGTATGGAATAGGTGTGCTTGCTTATTTTTTAGAATTTATTCGTCTAAGTCGTGTCTATGGCATCAATGGCATAAAAGGAAAAGGCGGCGGTATCCTGGGACATTTGACATTTCTTGCCTATATACTTGGGCCAATCACTTTAGATTTGGCCATAAAAAGAAAAAATAAGTTAAATATTATTCTTGTAATTTTTATAAATCTAGTTACTTTGGGAATCGCTGTGCTTTTTGGTGGAAAATATCAAATTTTTATTAATCTGACATATTTTCTTTTATTTTTTATTTTAAAGAGAGATCACAGAGCAAGTATTATAAAGCTTATAAAACTGGTGGTTCCAATGATGGGGATAGCAATCGCAGGATTTATGGTAATTTATTATATTATTCCAGTGATAACAGGAGCATATCAAACGTCAATAGATTTTGCGATACGACATATGTTTGATTATCTGCTGGGACCAATGATTGCGAATAATTATACAATAAGTCATTCTGGGCAGGGAAATGTGTTTGCTCCGTTTGCTGTATTTATCAATATTGGGAAAGCTCTTGTGAGAGAAGGAAATTATGTAAATCCAATATTTCCTTTTGTTTTTCCTACCTCTCCTATTATGATCACAAATGTTTCTGGATTTTTTGGCGATATTATCTATACACTTGGGATACCCGGAGCATTGGTATATACCTTGGTTATCTTTTTTATTATTAATATATTTTTCTGGTTCTATCGGTCCCAGACCAAATATCAATTATGCTTTTGTTATACAGCGGCTATTTTAGTTTTTTTATTTTTTGGAAATTTTATTACAGTTTCTGGTGTTGTGCTGCCGCTTATATTGGCGTTTGTATTGGATACAGCGTCGATATTCAGGATCAATACCTATCATTTGTAATGTGGAAGGGTGAGATATAAGATGTCAACCATGGTAAGCTTTCGGCAAATAAGAAAGAATATAGGGCTTTCCATCTTTGCTCAGGCAATTTCTCTGATTGTCAGTTTTATTATGAACTTAATTTTACCAAAATATATTAGTGAATATCAATATGCCTACTGGCACACATATCTATTGTATGTTGGGTATGTAGGCATATTTCATTTTGGCTTGCTGGATGGCATTATGCTTCGCTATGCAAGCTTTGATTATAAGGAGCTTGATAAGCCAAGAATCCGATCGCAGTTTAGAATCCTTTTGTTTGCGAGCGTTTGTTTTGCTGCTGTGGGGATGTGGATGGCGGGAGTTCTGTGGAAAGCAGAGATGAGAACAGTTTTTATCTTTGTATCAGCAGGAATTATATGTCGTAATCTTTTTAATTACACATCTTTTACCTGTCAGATGACAAATCAGATCCATAAGTATGCAAGTATGGTGATAGGATATCGAATTTTTTATGGTATTTTGGCATGTTTATTTCTAATACTAGGTTTTCACAATTTTTATTTCTTTTGTATGGTTGATCTATGTAGCGATCTATTTGGAATAGCAATGGGTATGTTATTTAACAAGGAATTGTATTTTGGCAAAGTTATAAGGGTTCGGGATGCGATATATGAACTGAGAAAAAATATTTTATCTGGAATTATGCTTATGGCTGCCAACTGGAGTTCTT
Source organism: uncultured Clostridia bacterium (assembly GCA_947088195.1). Classification (GTDB taxonomy): domain Bacteria; phylum Bacillota; class Clostridia; order Lachnospirales; family Lachnospiraceae; genus RGIG8607. The sequence continues at coordinate 181 of CAMUFS010000131.1, read as the reverse complement.
TTTTGCTTACTGGAAGTGCAAGTATGATAGTTCAGTGGCGTTGGGATGAGTTAGTGTTTGGACTGGTATCATTTTCATTTAGTGTTGTAAATTTATTTCTAAATTTTGTCTCTGCGATAAGTATTGTCTTATTTCCCTCCCTTAAAAGAATATCATCGGATCAATTATCTGTGTTATATAT
>CAMUFS010000130.1 GCA_947088195.1 uncultured Clostridia bacterium | reverse complement strand
TATTAAATTCACTGTCATCCCTGCACCCCGCCTGTCTCTATGCCATCAAAATCACCAGAAATATTCCTGCAATAATTCCCATAGTGCGACATAGTTTACCATTTCGTTTAAAGCTCTCCCACGCATTTTTTATTTCCTCCTCAATCTGCTCCAAATATAGTTCAATCGTACTTAACTGCATCTCTGCATCCAGATACCCTAGTTGATTTCCCAGTTGAATCAGCTTTTCCTTGTCCTCCCCGCAAAGAGCACTGTCACTCAAAGCCTCCCTAATGCTCTCCTCCCATATCTGAGCAAGCGTCTGTCCCTTAAGCTGCTCCATCACAGATGACATCTTAAGAAGCATCGCCCCATATGGTTCCTTCAGCCTCCTTCCAATGGTCTGAAATGCCTCCGCCAAGGTAGAACGGCTATATTTTATCTCCCCGCGCAGCATAAGAAGCAGCCGCCGGATTGTCTCCAGCTCCTCTATCCGCTCCTTCATGCGCCCGCTTAAAAAAAATCCGATTGACGTGGTGGAAAACAAAATCAGGCAAATGCCTATTGTTTTAACTATCATGTCCTCCCTCATTTCTGCACGACCGAAGCATACATTGCCAGAATGGATTTTATATACATGCCGCCGCAATGTTAGCGTGGTATAGAGGATTTCCCTGCGCGTCAAAAACCTCCGTGATCTTCCCTGCAGTGCTTGTATCACCCAAAACCACATAGCGCTCAAACATATGCTCCTGAACCAGCTTTCGCAAAAGTGGTTTTGTTCGTATATCATCGATCGAGCTTCCGTGTACCGTCGCTATCAATTTACATCCGCAATTTCTTACATATTCGATCGCTTCCAGATCACGTCTTCCTCCAATCTCATCCACAGCAATCACCTCAGGCGCCATGGTGCGCACTAACATCATCATGCCATCTGCCTTTGGACAACAATCAAGCACATCTGTGCGGATGCCCAGATCGTTTTGCGGTGTTCCCATATAACAGGCGCCGATCTCGGAACGCTCGTCCACCACACCGACCGTCATCCCCCGGTGAGCACTACTTCCATTTGATAACTGCCGGATCAGATCACGAAGCAACGTAGTTTTTCCACAGCGCGGTGGCGAAATAATTAAGGTATGTCTTACCTGAACACCATCCGTCACAAAAGGCAGCAGCAGATCTGCACAGCCTTTTATCTGATGGGACAGCCTTACATTGATAAATGATATGTATTTCATGCTTTTAATTCCTTCCTTCTCCATAATTACCTTTCCTGCCATCCCCACGCGATGTCCGCCCTGTATGGTGATAAATCCCTGCCGAATCTCTTCTTCATATGCATATAAAGAATACTGGCTGATATATTCTACTGTCTCTTTTATATCTGCCTTCTGAACAATATAGGCATCCTTATATTCCCCTTTTAGTCTTCCATCCACACCTATATAATATTCTATATTTCCATAGCGAAGCATCAGGGGGGCTTGCACTCTCAGCCGTACTTCTTGAAGCTTGTCATAATCCAGTGCACTTCTTTTCAGCAGATCCCGAACAGGAGCTGCGAAAATCTTTAGCAGATCTTCTTCTCTTTGCTCCAAAATCATTCCTCATTTCAACTATTATATTATAATTTCTATGCGATTCCTTACAATATATGGCAGCAGAACGCCAAATAGACCAAAAGAATAATCCTCCATCTCCCGCGCCCGTTATGTTTTTCACTAAGAGGGCACGAAGCTCTGGAGGATTATAATGATTTATGAAAGTCTTAGCTGTTCAAAAGACTGGTACAGATTCAGCCTCCCATAACCCGTTGATGTCAAATAATTGTCACGAATTTTTTTGAGTGAAAACTCAGGTTGTTATTTCAAAATCGAGAATCCCTTTTTAATCCAATATCAAAGCGACGAATCAGGTTGCTCAACACCTGCGCCTGTTGGGATAGTTCTTTAGAAACAGTTGCACTTTTTTCCGCAGCAAGGGAGTTATTTTGCACCACAGCCAAGATTTCGCTAATTCCTTTTTCAATTTGCGAAATCATCTCCAGCTGACGCACACTGGCTGTGGAGATCTCATCCATTAATGTTTTGATAGACTGAATACAGCTATACATATCCTGCATAGCGGAAACAGCCAGATCTGTTGATTCTGTCCCAGTTTTAGCACTTTGAACAGAACGACTAATGAGAACATTCGTATTATGGGCAGCTTCAGCAGATTTCGCAGCCAGACTGCGAACCTCTTCTGTCACTACCGAGAAGCCCTTGCCTGCGCTTCCAGCACGGGCCGCCTCCATAGCGGCATTCAAAGCCAAGATATTGGTTTGGAATGCAATCTCTTCAATGGTTTTGATTATGGTACTAATCTGAATGGAGGACTGGTTGATATTCTGGGTAGCCTCTGTCAAATACTGCATCTTGGTATCTGCCTCAGCCGCATATCCACTGGCCTGATCTACAAGATTATTTGCACTGCCACACTGCACAGCACTGCGCTGAATTTGCGTAGAAATCGCAGTCACATTGGCAGCCAGTCCATCTACAGCCGCAAACTGCTCCGTTGTACCCTGAGCAAGCGCCTGGGCATCCGCAGAGACCTGGCTCGCGCTGACATCCACCTGACTAGATACTTGAGAAATGTCACGAATCATATTTACTAAATTGGCATGAATGGACTGCAAGCTGCCAGACAGCACCTTAAAATCACCAATATAATACGCCTCGTTTTTCATTACATCAACGGTAAGATTACCGTTGGCCATCTCGCCTAAGATGCGACCTATATCATCAATGGTCCGTCGCAAGCAATCACAGACTCGATGCGTAGTTTGGGCGATCCTTCCAACCTCATCCGCGCGGCCATAGAATGGCTCTAGCTCCTGATCAGCGGAAAGATTCAGTTCTCCTAAACGACTGATGGCGCGTTCCACCACCATCAATTCCTTGCCTTCTCGCCACAAAAGAAGCAGTGTGAGCATAATAATAGCAACAGCCATGATAAGGCACAACACACCAACTAGAACTCGAACCGTGGTCACAGAAGCATAGACTGTATTAACGCTGTCCCGGATCATAAAAACCCAGTTGCGATCCTTCAAATATTTGTAAACCACCAGTTGGCGGTTTCCATCTTCATCCTCATAAGAATATGTATTCGCCTGCGTGCCGCCATCTGCCTTGATACGCTGAATAATCTCCAAATACCCCTTGTCAGTGGTCTTGGTGTTCAAAAGACTGTTATCCTCATGGTAAAGATACACACCAGTATCCACATTCAAGAATACATACTCACTATCGGGCAGCCCTTTAATATCCAAATGCAACAAAGAATCCATCAGATGGCTGGCGTAAACGCCGGCACCCACATAGCCAATACACCGCTGTTCTTCAAAAATAGGACAATACATTGACAGAATCATACTGCCAGTACCAGGAGACTGCATAATTCCCAAATTTGTCAGTTCCCTCTGAGCCAAAATGGTATCCTGAAAAGCTTTCAGGGAATCTCCAGACCGAGTGGTCATACCAATAGCATCCTGGGAAGTGTGAGTCAGCACATGAGTATCAGAAGTGGCGATATACAAGCCCTCAAATATTCCCTTGACGGATGCAAAGTCCTCTGTATATTTTTGCGCCTGAGCAAGCAGTTCTACATTGTCAGGGTTTAAGAGCAGCTCTCGAACCTCGCTGCTAAGAGCAAAAGCAGTAATATATTCTTCTGCGGAAAGTACATACTCATTGATAATAGCAGCTCTGGACTCCACTGCGTCAGTCATCTGATTCGTAATATCGCTTTTAACCATATAGGCCGTATTGGTAGATACAGCCAGCCAAAGAAGGGTCATTCCCATCAAAATAATCACAGTTGTAACAATTCCAATCCGTGTAGCAAGTTTTTTATTTTCAATCCATTGCATGACAAAGGCTCCTCCACTAAAATCAATTTTACATATAAACTGCCTTGCCCGCCGTACATTCAATCTGAAAATTACATGGCAGATTTATACCTAATATTTCACAAATAGTATACCCACATTTTCTCTATATGGCAAGAGATGAATTTAACTTCCGATCTACACTGAAATTCCACTCAATTTCAACCCTCTTGTTCTTATAAGCATATACTTTTTTAATAAAAATATCAACCACCTCTTGCGTTAGCTCTTCCATCTCCTCTGCTTTTTGATATTCGTTCTCTAAACTGGCAAGCTTTTTTATGGTTTTCTCTTCTAATACAAATAAAGAAGATAACCGCTCTGTCAGTTCTTTTGTTTTCCTTTGATACTCTCTAACGGGAAGCTGTGCAAGTACATATTTTTCATACCATGCATCTTTCTTTGCCTGTATCTGCTTTTTCTCCTGCCTGTATCCATCCAGCTCCTTTTTTAAGGCACGGATAGCCGTCATCTGAAAAGAACCAAGACTTTCTTTCTGTTTTATGGCATCACTATAAAGCATTAGTTCCTTATGTAACATAAAAAGCACTGTTTCCTCCAACAAATCCGCATTCATATAAGTACAGCACTCTGGTATCTGGAGCAGAGAATGTTTCCTGCACTCAAACCGCCTGTATTTATTTTTTTTCTGAATTGGTTTATAATTTAAAGAATATCCACAGCCACCACAGTATAGCTTCCCAGTCAACAAATGCTTCTCCTTATTCCGCCCTTTCGAGTGTTCTGGTCTAAACACAGAAACCTGTTTATAGATTTCTTCTGAAATAAGTGCTTCATGGTGGTTGGTTATCACCTTCCAAGCTTCTCTCGGCACAGCCATACCATCCTTACTCCCTACTGACTTTCTAACAGATTTCCCATATACCATTTCTCCAAGATAAAAACGATTATTCAGGATACTTCTGACTACTTGACTGCTCCATGTATGAAGCTTTCCATCCTGTAGTGCTTTCTCAGGCTTGCGGATCTGTGTGATTGTTGGCACTCCTTCCTTATAAAGCTGCTTTGCAATCTGTGTACTGCTTTTGTTCTGCATGGCAAGTGAAAAAATATATCGTACAATTTTTGCCTCTTTTTCATTCACCACAACAGTATTTTTTATTTCCCCGCTTTTTTTATATCCAAAAGGAACCTGCCCAAAAACATATTCGCCACTCGCACACTTATTTTCAAAAGAAGTTTTTACCTTGACGGATATATCCTTACTGTATAAATCATATAAAAGTGTCTGAAACGCTGTATCAAGCTCTATGGTACTTTCATAATGCTCCCGGCTGTCATAGTGATCATTAAGCGCTATAAAACGGACGCCAAAAAATGGAAAAATCTGGTTTAAATAAGCTCCCATTTCAATATAATCCCTTGAAAACCGGGACATATCCTTCACAATAATACAATGTATATTATTTTCCTTTACTTCCTTCAATAATTTCTGCATACCCGGTCTTTTCATATCTGTGCCAGAATAGCCATCATCACTAAATTCCATAACTTTATATTTTGAAAGCTCCGAATCCTGATGTATGTATTCTAAAATCTGCTTTCTCTGGTTTCCAATACTATTGCTCTCATCCTGAGCAAAGCTGCCACCTTCGATACCTCTTTTGTCCTCCAAGGATAATCGCAAATACATTGCCAACCTATCCATTCTCTCACCTCTTCCACTACTGGATTAACCCTTTGTTGGATGTTTATATGCTGCTGTCCTTGCTTTTATCCTCTTACAAGCTTCCATTGCACTTTTGTACAATTTTTCCTCAATCAAAGGCTCATGTGCGCCCTCTGTAACCACCCAGTCCTCCTCCGGTTTATGGATACGGCTCTTCTCATCCCTTGCGGTAATGCTGGTCTTTCCCTGCACTAAAGCTCCAGCATAGGTTTCACTTTTCAAAATTCTCTCTACCGCGCCTTTATTCCATCCCTTATAAAAAGCCGTATCGGCAGAATGGTACACCTCCTTTGTTTTCTTATACTGATACGGAGGATTGATATACCTGTGGTTTAATTCATTGGCGACCGCAGTATAGCTTTCTGTTTCAACAAACTTCTCATAAATAAACGTTACAATGTGTTTTGTATTCTCATCCGGCAACAATATCCGACGCTTTCCGCTCCACTCTGCTCTGTATCCATATGGCGGAGGTCCGCCCACATAGGAGCCTTCCTCTCTTCTCTGTTTTAGATGCTGCTTTGCCTTTTTAGAAAAGTCTTTCGCATACATATCATTTACAAGATTTTTGATTTCCATCGCCATAGCGGTTGACATCTGCCTATTTTCCTCTTTCCCAGTATCAAATCCATCTGCAACTGCAATAAAACGCACTCCCAAAAAAGGAAATATTTTCTCAATATAATTACCCACTTCCAGATAGTTTCTGCCAAATCTTGACAAATCTTTAACAATGACACAATTAATTTCTCCGTGCCTTATATCCTGCAATAGCCGCAAAAAACCTTCTCTTTCAAAGTTGCTTCCCGTTTTCCCCAAATCGGTATAACATTCCACAACATCAATCACTTTCCCAGAGTTCTGTCCATTAAACTCTTCCACAAATTTCTTTGCTATCTCTATCTGGACCTTAACAGATTCTTTCTTTTTAATTTCCTGATCGGACGAAATTCTTGCATATATCCCTGCCCTATATCTTCCTTTATCACACCTTGCTTTTATATGCTGTCCTGACACCTTTCTTTTAGATATTCTGCCCATTCTTATATACTCCTTTCTTCTAAAGTCTCTTTCGGTCCCTGCTCTTTCACCTTTTTGTCTGCTTCCCACATAGCGTGGTATGGATTTATATAATAAAACTCTATTTCCAGTCTTTTATTTTCAAATATTGTAATTGCTTTTACCATGCTGCAAAGCGTATGGCGATCTATCTCTTTCAGCTCTGCGCTCTCCTGCATTGCCCTTAACCGCGCTGCTGATATAACACCCTTCTGAAACGATTCCTCCATCATATTCTTCTGCTTTTTCTGTGCCTCCTCAAATTCTAAAGCTTTTCGTCTGAAATTTCCATATAGCCTTTCAAATTCTTCTTTTGTAATAACTCCCTGTCGCAAGTCCTCATACAGAACAGAACAAAGAGAATCATATTTATCCTTCTCTTTTCTTAACCTCGCAAGCTCTGCGTTATAACGGGCGATTGACTCAAAATTGGTTTCCATCTCCAAGGCTTTTTCCAACATCCGCTTTTCTTCTAAGAAACAATTCGCATAATGCCTGAGCATTTCCGTTAAGATTCCTTTTAACCGTTCTTCCTCCATACTATGTCTGCTGCAGCCATCTCCTCGATTCTTTGTAGAACAGATGTAATAGATCTTGTGGGTATCCTTATAATGGTTCCTTCGCCTAATCATCTGTTCCCCACAATCTCCACAAAATAAAATTCCCGTAAATAAACTGTTTTTCCCCGTTACTGTACTTATCCTGCCATCTACCTTCAATAAATTCTGGACAATCTGAAACTGGCTCTCTGCTATAATTGCCTTGTGGGTATTCTCTACCTTTATCCATTCCTCCTGCGGTTTATCTATACTTTTTTTCAGCTTATAATTGATTTTCTCTCTTTTTCCTTGTACCATATGCCCTAAATAGACTTCATTTGTGAGTATCCGTTTTACGGTGGAGCTGCTCCACCTTGCTTTTACTGCGCCGGAAAATCCTCCTTTATAATTCACTCCCATAGCTTTTTTATATTCCTTTGGAGAAAGAATACCCAACCCGTTCAGTTTTTCCGCAATCGCTGAGACGGCCATTCCTTCTATTTTCCAAACAAATATTTTCTTGACAATATCCGCCGCATATTCGTCTGGTACCAGACGACCCTTGTTATTTTGCGCTTTCTTGTATCCGTAAAGAGCAAACGGAGCAATACATTCCCCATTCTTCCTCTTTACCTCAAACTGGCTTTTTACTTTTATAGAAATATCCCTGCAATAAGAATCATTGATAAAATTTTTGATCGGAAGAACAATACCACTTTCTGATACATCTGCCTGTAAGCTGTCATAATGGTCTGTAAGCGCAATAAAACGCACGGAAAGAGCCGGGAATATTTTTT
>CAMUFS010000129.1 GCA_947088195.1 uncultured Clostridia bacterium | reverse complement strand
TAGCATCCGCTACGTTTTGAACTAAGCGGGAGCGCGGTGACAGAGGACCATAGGCCATTCTCTGGGCGGACCTTTCTAGAATATGATTCACCAACCCATAGTTATAAATAACCTAAAAATATTTTGTATAAAGTATGCCATATCCATCTTTTGCAGGAAAATTCCAAATAACCAGATATTATCTCCAAAATGCTATTCTGTGCGCCATTGTATAAAATTCCACCGGATTTCCCAACACCAGCGTATAATTGCCTCCCACATAGATCCGCAGCACATGGAATACAATTCCCTCCAAACACGATGCCATCAAAAAGTATTGAAACAGACGCATGGGAAGCTTCTCTTTACAAGTCATACAATATCTATATAAAGAAAACAGAAGCGGACATACAGCCAGATAAAGCATCCATGTAAAATCACTGTAGTAGCGAGGTAAAATCCCCGCCATCTGCGTGTCAGCTATCAAAACCACTACTGCAAAAGCAAAGCAACAATAACTGATTCTACGACAACAAGTCTCCTTATAGTATTTCCTAAGCCACGGCAGCATAAGCAGCGGCAAAAGTATCAGATTCGCCGCAAATACTCCGCCATAGGTATTTTCCAATATCGTCCTTCCAAGATAAGTGCTAGAAAAATTATTTTGTATTATAAATGGAAAAACTGCTTCCAGATTCACCGGCTGAAATAGATAAGTAAACACTCCTAAACCAGTTCTTCCTAGCTCCATTCCTCTAGCTGTCATATCATTTGTCGTCAAATTATAATTCGCTCCAAAATCAAAGGGGGATCCAAAACGTGCATAATTATAATACATCAATCCTGCCGCCACAATCAAATATGGAAGTATAAAACCAAATATTGTTCTAAGCTTTAGAAATCTCTTTTCTTTTATCTCCTCCCAAAACAGAGGAAGAGAGAGAAAAGACATGATTACCATCTGAGGACGGCAGCCCGCCACCAAGGCCATGCACAAGGATCCCATGCACAAGCGAAGCACTGACAGTTTCCCACTCTCTTTACCCGTGCGCTTTGCAGACAGCCAAAAATAAAGCCCCAATAATGAAAAATCCAGCCCACAGATAATTGGCACAGAATAAAAATCAGCATGTAACAATATAGTCAACACACCACACCCCATGCTAAATATCGCTGAAAGAAACAGATACAACAAAAAAGGAGTTTTTCTGTACCAGAGACGGATAATCTCTCGGAGCAGTAAATACACAGCGATCACCTCCATCGCTGCACATAGAAAAATAACGGAAACATGGGGAAGGATGCCTCCTTGAAACTCCCCATCTTCGTCCACACTCCCCGCAAATTCATAATAAGGATAATAAAATAAAAGCTCTGGAACCACACCAAAATAAACATAATAACGACCATTATAATAGGCATGATCCCACTTCACACTCTCCTCCAACTCTGATGCAATGTTTTTTCTCAGATCCGTATCATAAGGATTCTCCATCTCTTTTAAAAAATCTGGCGGCTCTGTTTCCAAATAAAAATGCCTATTATGAAATGCCTCCGCAAGCTCATAATACTGGTTATGATGTAGCCATTTTGGATAGACAAAATAGGGATTTAGCAGTACAAGCTTAGAAAACAAAACAATTTCCGCCAAAATACAAGCCCATATAATAAGCTCATGTGCCACACTTTCTCTGCACACAAAACGATACGCCCGTGAACCCGGACGCAACAAACATAACAGTGACATAATCACTCCCAAAGTAATCACTCTCATAATAGAAAAATCAAATGGAATCTGTGGGTTGATTTTAATGTCATAAATAATAATCGTTTCTCCTGCACTTGCCGTAATATTAAATTTCATCCACTCGCTCAAGCCACTCAAGTGCGTTATCATATAGGTGGTCTGTGGTACTTCATGTACAATATCTCTCTTGCCAAGCGTAAAGCCAAGCGCATTCGCCTTATCCTGTGCTTCAATGCTCACATAGACTTTTTTGTTTTCGTAGCCTTTTATAATAGCAATCTCCCTCTCAGGGCTTTTATGTGCAATCCTTTTCTCATTGGTATAACCAATATCCAGACGAAAAGAACGAACCGCCTGCATAAGCTTCGGAAGGGTGATGGTGTAATCTCCTTCCTGCAAAACCAGAAAACGCCCATCACCTAAGGACATTAGACCACTGCCTGTCTCATATTGTGGTGTATATTCTTTGTTTGGCAGAGTGAGATAAAACTTATAATTAAATAAAGAAAGCTCAAGAATCAGGGCAAATAAAAAAAACAAACCATATTTATACTTTTGCATCACAAAATCCTCCTTGGGTAACAGTATAACAAAAAAAGCTTGTGTAGGCTAGAGTGAACAATTATTTAGGGATTTTCAAACAGAAGAGAGCAAAAAATATTGAAAAAAACAGACACATTTTGTATACTTAGAATAAATAAGAATCTACAAAGTACAAATCTACAATTACGAAAGGGGGCAAATTATATGAGCATCGATATGCTTACATTGCCTCCAAATCCCGGCAGCTCACAGCCCCTTTTGTCCCTTTACGCAAAGCATTACCATGAATTTCTATATACACAACCCCAGTCTCTTTTATTTTATGAATTTTATGGTACAGAAGAACCCATAACTTTTATCCCAACAGGCTGTATGGACCTTCTTATAGAAGAACTGTCTGCCACCGGAAGATTCTTTGTACCTGACGCAACCTACAAAAATATATCCTGCACTTCTGGCAGCCGTTACTTTGGAATACGTTTTTCAAGTGGAGTACTTCCAAGCCGTCATTTTTCAACAGAATATTTTGCCTATGGAGTTCTAAAGTTCTCCTCTTTTCAGGACCGAATCTCCTGGTTTCTAACAAACTATCAACCTGAAAAACATGCCATGCCATTAAGCGCCCCCGTCCACTATATGCTCGAACAAATCTTTCTCACAAACGGTGCTATCTCCATCCACGAGCTTGCAAAGTCATTAAACTATTCCGAGCGCCAAATTCATAGGCTATTTCTAGGACACATGGGACTCAATCCCAAACATTACAGTCGGATCATCCGCTTTCAGGCTGCCATCATCCAGATGCTCCAAGCTCCAAAGAAAAATAACGCAAAGCTTATCAAATATCTCGGATACTCTGATCAAGCACACTTTCAAAGAGAATTTAAAGAATTTACCGGAATGACACCCCGACAATTCATCAACCTATTTCAACCGCCACTTTGAAAAACTCAAGTCCTCAAAATAACAAATAAACTAATTTGCTATCCCAGACACATTCTAAATATAAATTACAACCTTCACATCCACAAAATAACATATTTATTTTTTCACTGTCATTTTTTTAATTTAAAAAAACTGGAAAAAAACCACAGAATAGCCAAAAAAGCAGCTCTGAGAACTGCCTGTGGTCCTACGGAACCTATTGAAAAACGTCGGTGCTTCAACGAGGTTTCTCACGAGTTTAGCATCCGCTACGTTTTTCACTAAGCGGGAGCGCGGTGACGAAGGACTATAGGCAGTTCTCGGAGCGGACCCCTCCCCAAAAATAATCCCTATAAAATAGGCGATAACAACCTTGACACCTGTTCTTTTAAACGTATGATCAAATTCCTCTGGCTATAGTCATATAATGTGATCTCCGTAGATTTCCCCAAATCCTTAAGGAAAATATCCTCCAGCTTCTTCGTCACCTCTGAGCTATAGATAACAGCATTTACCTCAAAGTTCAAATAAAAACTCCTCATATCCATATTAGCCGTTCCATAACTCGCAGCCAATCCATCTACCATAATCCCCTTTGCGTGAAGAAATCCATTATCATAAGTATAGCATCTCGCCCCTGCCTCCAAAAGCTCACCGACAAACGAGTACGTTGCCCAATACACAAATGGATGATCTGGCTTACACGGAATCATAACCTTCACATCCACACCAGACATCGCTGCAATGCGAAGAGCAGCCATCATCGCCTCATCTGGGATAAAATATGGGGTCTGAATATAAATATTTTTCTTCGCCTTGCTGATCAACCTCATATAATTATCCCTTATCTCCTGAAATCGGGAATCTGGTCCACTAGATATAATCTGCAACCCAGTTGTCCCCTTTCCCACAACCTCTGGGAAATATCCCTTATGCGAAAATAGATCTGCCTTTGCCGCATAATTCCAATCCAAGATAAAGCGAATCTGAAGCTGCGCAACCGCAGAGCCTTCAATCTTTAAATGCAGATCCCTCCAGTACCCAAATTTCTTATCCAGCCCAATATATTCTTTTCCAATATTAAAACCACCAACAAAGGCAGATGTTCCGTCTATCACAACAATCTTTCTGTGATTTCTATAATTCATTCGCAGTTGTAATCGTTTTAACAATGCTGGAAAAAAGATCGCAGTCATAATCCCTTGTTTTTCCAAATTTTTCCAATAAGAATCTTTGACAAACCTTCCTCCCATCCCATCACAAAGCACTCTGACCTCCACGCCCTCTTTTGCCTTTTTTATCAGATGCTTTACAATGCGCTCAAAGAGAATGTCCTGTTTTATAATATAGTACTGGATATGAATAAAATACTCCGCATGATCGATGGCATCAATCAATGCATCAAACTTTTCATTTCCATCTGTGTAAATTGTCACCTCGTTATCTTCTGAATATGCCGCCTGCAATGCCTCCAGATTATACAGCACCAAATCACGATATTCCTCTAAAAGCTTGTCCGACAAATTAAATTCATTGCGGAATATGATTTCTTCTTGCTTCTGAATCTGCGAATTAAGGCTATCCTCCATCTCCTTCATGCGGAACATTTTTCGTTTATGCATGTTCTGTCCTAAAAACAGATAGAGAATAAAACCGAGCACAGGGATAAAATAGAGCACCAAAAGCCACGTCCACACGGTCTTGGGATCTCTTCTCTGAAAAAACACTATCACAATCGCAAGAATTGCATTGAGAACCAATAGATTGTCCATAATCCACTTTGTCACTATAGTAAGGTAATGCCATATCACCCCAACCACTGTCATATCAGGCATAATTAATCACTGTCCTTCACAAAATAAGCTTTTCATTTCAGTAAAATAATGATACAATAATATTGTCCTACACGGACATATGACAAATATCATATTAGGAGGTCTTTTATGAAAACCTTTTTAACCGTTGTTCTGGTGATTCTGGTTATCCTCGCGATCCTTCTCGCCGTCCTAGCCTATTTTGGCAGAAAAGCACAGAAGAAGCAGGCAGAACAAAAAGCAACTATGGATGCTGTGGCCCAGACCATGTCACTGTACATCATTGATAAGAAACGCATGAAACTATCGGAAGCAAACCTTCCCAAGATGGTAACAGATTCTGTGCCAAAATATATGCGATGGATGAAAATGCCTGTCGCTAAGGTTAAGGTGGGCCCTCGCGTGATGACGCTTATATGTGATGAACCTGTATTCGCCCAGATTCTCCCCAAACAGGAAGTGAAAGCTGTTGTGAGTGGAATCTACATAACAAGCGCAAAACGAATCCGTGGTCCTCTCCCAGAGCCAAAGAAGAAAAAGGGCTTTTTCTCCCGCTTTAAAAAATCCAAAAAAGAAGAAACATCTAAGAAAAAAGGCTGACATCCCCAGCCTTTTTTTCTTTTAGGCAAATGCTGATCTTACAATCCGACACAAACTCATAATTGATATCCAAAGAATAATCGATACTGATATCAATCGAGTTCTCTTCCTCTTTCACATCCACTTTATTTGTGGCAAGCCCAACCAAAAGATTGCCAAAGGGCGTGTCATAATAAGTCATATTCTTCTGTTTTTCCTCAAATACCATATGCACATTGGTGATGCCTTTCTTGGTAATGTCCACCATATGTTCATTAAATTTAATCATATTGCGTGTTATACCCGAAAAACCTTCTATCGCCTCATCAAACATCACATAATGCCGGCTGCCCCGCTTATAATAATCGCCTACCGTAATCATCTCTACAACATCTTTATCCTCATTTATAAACTGTAACCCAGATATAGATACCAGTACTTCTTTTTCCATAAATAGCATCCCCCAAAATTAAGTATTTTAGTACTCTTCTATATTAATCTGTGATGTATTTCTGACAGAGCAGGGAAGAATAGATTCCGCAAACTGTTGGAATTTCTCTGTCGCATCACTGACATAGAACGTGTGCATATCCTCCTGCTCATCCTTTTCTTCCGCCCTGCAAAGCTTCTCCTCAAAAAGCAATGCCTTTAACTCCAGCGCAGTTTCATAAGCAGGATTCACCAATGTGACGTCTGCCCCCATCACTCTGCCTATCAGCGAACGAATCAGCGGATAATGTGTGCAGCCAAGAATCAATGTATCAATTTGCTCTTTCTTTAAGCCCTCCAGATATCTGGAAGCGATCTGCTCTGTGATAGGGTCCTTGAGAAAAGTCCCCTCCTCCACCAACGGCACAAATAGCGGGCACGCTTTTCCCACCACGCTGATCCCCGGCGAGATCTCTTCTATCACATGCGTATACACTCCACTGTTGATTGTCGTCTCTGTGGCAATAATGCCAATCCTTTTATTTCTGGTCGCAGCGACAGCCGTCCTAGCTCCTGCATTGATCACACCAATCACAGGAATATCAAGCTCTGTCCGTATTGCCTCAAGTGCCACTGCACTCGCCGTATTACACGCGATCACAATCGCCTTCACCTTCTGTGTCATCAGAAAACGTATAATCTGTCTGGAATACTTTACGATTGTGTCCCTCGATTTACTTCCATATGGAACTCTCGCTGTATCCCCAAAATAAACAATACGCTCATTTGGAATCTGACGCATAATCTCTCTGGCAACCGTCAGACCGCCTATCCCAGAATCAAACACTCCAATCGGTGCTTCTCTGTCTACCATGATCACCCTCCTACCTGTCATATCTTATCAGGGCACCGGCAATCAGTTTGTCAATTAGCTCCTGCTTGCTGATCCCCCTTTTTTCCCACAGCATCGGATACATGCTAATTCCAGTAAAACCCGGAAGCGTATTCATCTCATTAAAAACCACCTCATTGGTATCCTCTGTCAAGAAAAAATCTAGCCTCGATAATCCATAACCGTCCAGAGCCATAAAAATTCGTGCAGCCGTCTCTCGAATCTCATCCTCTTTACCTTCTGGCAGCACTGGAGTAAGATCGGTTCGAGACTCAGCACTGTGATATTTTGCCTCATAATCGTAAAAATCTGCTGCTGCCAATATCTCCCCCACACCAGAAACACAACAGTCATCACCACCCAGAACCGCACATTCAAGCTCTCTTCCGACAATCATCTCCTCCACCAGAAGCCTTCTGTCATGCTCTGCAGCAAGAGAGAGACCTATTTTAAGTTCCTCGCTATTTCTCACCTTTGACACACCGCGGGATGAGCCAGCATTGCATGGCTTTACAAACATTGGATAAGAAAGCTCTTTCTCCACTTTTTTCACAACAGACTCCATATCCTTCAGTTCATAACGCATTACAGGGACATATTGCGCCTGCCGAACACCCATGGTTCCCACCAATGTCTTTGTGCATAACTTATCCATAGAGATGCTGGATGCCAGCACACCACACCCCACATAGGGAAGCCTTGCAAGCTCCATAACACCTTGAATCGTACCATCTTCTCCATACAGCCCGTGAAGTGCTGGAAATACCAGATCCAGTTTTCTTGTACTTACCCTGCCATCTTCCAGAAACATTATGCTTTTCGCTGTGGCTTCCACTGAGATCACGGCATGAACCGAAGCTTTTCTCCAACTGCCATCCTCTATCTGACTGACGGAATCCACCTTTAGCCAATCTCCTTCCTTGGTAATACCAATTAAGATCTGCTCATACTTCTCTGTATCCATATTCGTGATAATTGTTACTGCCGATACGCAGGAAACCTCATGCTCAGAGGACTGTCCTCCAAATATTACAGCGATTGTCTTTTTCATTTTCTTATGCCTCTCATTTTCATATATTATACACAAATAAGCTGTTGTTCTCTCTATTTTATGATCTCCTATCATTGTTCATGTGCCATATTGCCCTAT
>CAMUFS010000128.1 GCA_947088195.1 uncultured Clostridia bacterium | reverse complement strand
TCTGATATACAAAATTCAGTTATAACAGAGACTTTTGATAATGTATGGAAAAATGAGTGTAATGCAAATGGATTATCGGATTATATTGTACTTTATTTGTGTAAATAAAGATACATAAAGAAATATATATAATCGAGAATAAGAGGAGAGTATCTATTATGAAAAGTTTACAAATTTTAGATTGTACTCTAAGAGATGGTGCACAGGCAAATGAAGGAAGATTTGGTGAACAAGCGATAAGAGATATCATACAAAATCTTACTGAGGCAGGTATTGAAATAATTGAGTGTGGATTTTTGAAAGATTGTGAGTTTGAAAGTGGTAGAACATATTTTCCACAACCTTCTTTTGCAGTTCCTTATATACCAGAAAAGAAAAAGGCAATCTATGCTGCCTTGGTAGATTATGGAAGGTATGATGTTAATAAATTGGAGATTTTTGATGGAAAATCTTTTGATTTGATACGGATAAGTTTTTTTGAAAAAGATGTTGAGAACGTGAAACCTTTTATACAAACAGTGCTTGATAAGGGATATAAAGTTTCTATACAGCCAATGGATACATTTTCGTATAGTGATGAAAATATTATAAAGATAATTGAATTGGCAAATGAAGTACAGGCAGAGGCATTGTCTATGGTAGATACCTATTCTTTAGCAACTTCTACAGATATTGATAGAGTATATAATCTATATAAAAAAAGTCTAGATAGGAAGATTAAGATTGGTTTTCATTCCCATAATAATCAATTAAATTCTTTTGCTCTTGCACAGCATATTATAAAGATAAGTGAGCCAGAAAGAAATCTTATTATTGATGCTTCTTTATACGGAATGGGTAGAGGAGGCGGAAATTTAAATACAGAATTATTTTCTGAGTATTTAAATAGAGAAGGTCTGAAAAAATATAATATGAAGTATATTTTGGATATGATAGATTATTATCTTATAGAATTCAAAAAGATGTACGAATGGGGATTCTCAATGCCTATGATGTATGCAGGATTGTATGGAGTACATGTATTTGCAACAGCATATTTAAAGGACAAGCCAAATGTTAGTAGTTATGATTTAAAATGTATGTTTGAGATGTTAGATAAAAATAAGAAAAAAAGATATGATTATGATTATTTAGATTCTGTATATGAACAATATATGAAAAATAAGGTGATAAAATGAAAAAAGTAGTCGCTATGATTCCCATTAAATTACATAATCAAAGATTACCGGGAAAAAATTTAATGCTTCTGGGAAAAAAACCTTTATGTCAATATTTATTTGATACAATACAGCATGTTAAAAATATAGATGAGGTATATGTGTTTTGTAGTGATCCAGTTATTAAAAATTATATGCCAGATAAAATAAAATTTTTACAACGTCCAAAAAGTTTAGATGGAGATACGATTAAGTCAAAAGATATTATAGGGGAATTTATTCGTACAATAGATGCCGATATTTATGTACTAATGCATGTGACACAGCCATTTATCACAGCTCAAACGATTACAGAGACAATAAATAAAGTAAAAGAAGAAAATTATGATTCTGCATTTGTCGCTCAATCCGTAAAAGAATTTGTGTGGTATAAGGGAAAGCCAATAAATTATAGCCTTACAGATGTAGTTCGTACACAAGAATTAGAACCTGTATATGTAGAAGGAGAGCTGTTTGTATTTGAGAGAGAAGTATTTACAGAAAAAAAACGGAGAATAGGTGATAGTCACTGGATACAATCTATTGGATGGAAGGAAGGCATATGCATTGATGAAAAGGAAGACTTTGAGATGGCAGAGGCGATAGTTGACTTGGAGAAAAAATGATGAAAGAAATTGTAAATATTAATTATAATCAACTTCGAGAAAAAGCGAATAAAAATAGAATAAAAATTTTGGATATGGTATATCAGGGAGATTCTGGTCATTTAGGAGGAGCCTTATCTGCTGTCGATATGATTACTTATCTCGGAGAATGTATAATCGAATATGGAAACAGAGATAGAGATCGGTTTATATTGTCGAAAGGACATGCAGTAGCTGCTTTATATGCAGAATTACATGAGCTTGGTTTTATTCAGGATATGGAACTGCGGACATTTCGAAAAATTGATTCTAGATTACAAGGTCATACTAATTTATTAAAATTGCCACAGACAGATTATACTTCAGGACTGTTGGGGCAAGGTCTGTCCTATGGAGTGGGAATGGCATTAGCAAAAAAATTAAAAAAATCTAATAAGATTATCTATGTAATGGTTGGGGATGGGGAAATGCATGAAGGTCAGATATGGGAAGCACTTATGGAAGCCGGACATTATAAGTTAGATAATCTAGTTCTCATTGTAGATCGAAATGGATTTTGTTCTCATCAACCAGTAGAAAATGTGATTAGTATAGAACCATTAAAAGAGAGAATAGAATCTTTTGGCTGGAATGTAAAAGAGATTGATGGGCATAGTATGGAGCAGATTCATTCTTGTATTACAAGCTTATCTTCTCAATATGGAAAGCCAAAATGTGTTATTTCCCATACAGTAAAAGGAAAAGGAGTCAGTTTTATGGAAAATAATGGGAAGTGGCACAGAGCAATACCAAGACAAGAAGAATATCAGAAAGCAAGAGATGAATTGATAAGACGTGGGGGAGATAATTAATGGAATCGAGTTATTTATATACGATACCAAAAGATGCAATAGGTCCTACTTTATTGGAAATAGCTAACAATAATGATAAAATCGTAGTTTTATCGAGTGATGTTTCAGTTTCCTGCAATATTGAAATGTTTCATGAAAAATATCCAACTAGATTTTTTGAAATGGGTATTGCTGAGCAAAGTACTATGAGTGTATCGGGTGGGCTGGCGCAAGAAGGATTTATTCCTGTTTATGTTGCTCTTGCAATTTTTTCAAATGGGATGACTTGGGCGCAAACTAGACAAATATGTAATTCTAATTTAAATGTTAAAGTTATAGGAACACATGCAGGAGTAGATGATGGACAAGATGGCTCAGGACATCATGCCACAGAGGATATGGCAATTTCAAGAGTACTACCAAGAATGACAGTATTATCACCTTCTGATGAGAATGATGTAAGAGCAGCAATGAAGGCGATGATTGCGTATCAAGGACCTGTATATATGAGGGTGGCAAGAGAAGAACAACCAATTCTTCATGAAAAAAATTGTGAGTTTATTATTGGGAAAGCAGAGTATTTGAGAGATGAGGGAAATGATTTTGCTATTATTTTTGAAGGTACTTCATTAAAACCAGCATTTTTAGGATGGCAAAAGCTAAAAGAAATTGGAAAGCTGGGGAAATTAATTTCTATTAGGACAATAAAACCAATAGATAGAGAGTGTATCAATGAAATTGCTGATAAAGTGTCAACACTGATAACAGTGGAAAATCATTCTATTGTGGGAGGTTTATATAGTGCTGTATGTGAGTGTTTAGGAGGGAGACAACATAAGGCGATTATTAAACCTGTTGGTTTTAATGACGAATTTACGATGTCTGGTACTTCCGAAGAAATAAAAAAGAAATATTATGTTTCAGATCAAAAAATTTTTGATCTGTTAAAATAAAAGGAATATGAAAAAATGAAAGCATTAATAATGGATATAGATGGCACATTGACGGATGGTTCATTATATATAGGGGAACATGGAGAACTGATGAAGCGATTTCATGTGAAGGATGGATATGCCATTGTAAAGATGTTACCTGATATGGGAATTATTCCAATTATTATAACGGGAAGAGAATCTAGTATTGTTATTCATAGATGTAAAGAGCTTGGAATTACAAGAGTGAAACAAGGAAGTAAAGATAAGGTGAAAGATATGTTAGAGATTCTTCAGACAGAGGGAATTTCTTTAAAAGAAACAGCTTATATTGGTGATGATATAAATGATTTGGATTGTATGAAGCAAGTAGCTATAAAAGGCTGTCCCTCAGATGCTGTCAAGGAAATTAAAGAAATAGCAGATTATATAACAATATGCAGTGGAGGAAATGGAGCAGTAAGGGAGTTTGTGGATTGGTTGAGAGTGAATAGAACAAATGGAGATTAGAACTGATAATATTGATATTTTTTTAAAGTGGATAAATTCATTGCAAAAAGAAGGGAAGCTTTATATTGCAGGGGCAGGCACATATGGTAAGATACTAGGAAAATTTTTAAGTGATAATGAGATTTATTGGGAAGGATTTATTGATAAAGATACAAAAATAACGGAAGTCGATGGAAAGAAAGTTTATTCATATTCAAAAAAAATATTAGAAGAGGATTATTTTATTATTTCATCCTATATTTATGCGGATGCCATAATGCAAGAATTAAAACAGAAATGCATTTTAGAAGATCATATATTTGTACTTGTTAATATACAAGCACTAATATCTGATATATATGAATATGAAACAAATTGGAGTTTATATACAAAGAAATTACAGAAATTTCATAATAATTATAAAGGAAAAAGATGTTTTATAATAGGAAATGGACCGAGTTTGAATATTGAGGATCTAGAGAAATTACAGGAAGAATATACGTTTGCCTGTAATTCAATTTATGCGCTATACAAGAGTACCAAATGGAGACCAACGTTTTATTGTGCTGATGATTCCATATTTTGTAAAAAAATGATGACACAAAAAGAAGATGTGAAAATGCTGACATCAACGTGTAAGGCAGCGTTTACTAGTATTGTAAAAGAAGGTTTCCAATATAGAGATGATGATGAAATACAAAATTTATATTATGAATTTATAAAACGTGAATTTGAGCCAAAAACCAAATTACCTTTATTTAGTGCCGATTGTAGTAAACAAATCTATGCCTCAGGAACAGTTACTTATTCTATGTTACAACTAGCAGTATATATGGGATTTCAAGAGATATATCTTTTAGGTATAGATATGTCTTATTCAGTAGAACGTTATAAAGATGGAAGAGTGCAGATGAATGTAAAAAATAATCATTCAACTCTAATAGAAAAGGAAGAAACTAAATTTAAAGAGGATATTATATCAGCACATGGATATTCTTATATTGCAGATGTAGATATGCAACTAGATGGATATAAAGCAGCAAAGGAATACGCAGAAAAAAATGGGATTAAGATATATAATGCTACTCGTGGTGGAAAGTTAGAAATATTTGAGAGAGTGGATTTTGATAGTGTTCTGGGATAGAAGAGTGATATTATGTTATTTTATCTATATTAAATAACAAAATTATATAGTGAAAATATCAAAGCAGATAGGAGAGGATGATAGATGGATGATATAGATAGAATTAGTAACAAAGAAAAACAATATATACAAGAGGTTCTCGCTGGACAGTTTTCTTCTTCCAGTACCTACCAGATGGTGACTAGGCTGGAGAAGGCTTTTGCGAAAGCATTTCACTCAAAACATGCGGTTGCCATGGTAAATGGCACAGCTACTTTACATATGGCTCTGGAGGCTGCGGGGGTGCAGCCCGGTGATGAGGTGATCTGTCCCCCTCTTACCATGAGCAGCACTTCCCTTGCAGTTCTTCAGACAAATGCGGTTCCTGTGTTTGCAGACGTGGATAAGGATACTTTTTTAATTACGGCGGAAGCAATTCAAAAGGTTTTAACAGAAAAAACAAAAGCAATTATCACGGTTTCTTTGTATGGGCTTTCTCCTCAGATGCAGGAGATTATAGCATTAGCCAAACAACATGGATTAACAGTAATCGAGGATAATGCTCAATGTTATGGAGCCTATCAGAATGGAAAAATAGTAGGGACCCTTGGACATATGGCTTCTTATAGTTTTCAAAGCTCCAAGCATCTTACCTCAGGGGAGGGTGGGATGGTAATTACAGATAATGATGAACTGGCGAACCGATTAAGACGCTATTCTGGTCTAGGCTATGCAGGCATTAGTGGGACAAAGGGACGGATTACAAAAGATGATATTCAAAGTCCAGAGTATGAAAGACATGTGATTCTGGGGTGGAATTATCGTATGTCTGATCTTTGTGCTGCAGTTGCTCTTGGTCAGTTGGAGCGGATGGAGGAGCTGGTAACAATACGACGCAGGGCAGCGAAATACTGGCAGGAAGCATTGGGAGATTGTACATGGCTCCATCCTCAGCTTGTTAAGGAAGGAAATAGCCATTCTTATTGGACGTATGCAGTGGCTTTGGATATAGAAAAGGTGGGATGGCATGAATTTCGAGAGAAGTGGAAGGCTTTGGGTGGAGATGGGATTTATGCAGCATGGAAATTGGCTTATCAGGAACCAATGTTTCGGGAAAAAGCATTTCTAAATAGAGAAAAGCTGGGAATTTATGATAGATATGACTATAATCAGACAGTATGTCCCAATGCAGAGTTTCTTCAGCCAAGGCTTTTACAGTTTAAGACAAATTACTATAAGGAAGATGAGATAAAAAGACAGGCAGAGATATTGAGACAAACGATGGCATATTTTAGTTAATACACAAGGAGGGAAAAAATGAAGTTTCTGGCAATGATTCAGGCAAGATGTGGCTCTTCCAGACTGCCTTCCAAGGTATTAAAGGATCTCTGTGGAAGGACAGTATTAGAGCATGTGATACAAAGAGTAAAAAGAAGCAGGTATGTGGAGGAGGTAATGGTGGTTACTACCCTAAATCAGGAGGATATACCACTGGTTCATCTGGTTTCTGGTATGGGACTTCGGGTGTTTGCTGGTAGCTCACAGGATGTGTTGGATCGCTATTATCAGGCAGCAAAGCTTATTCAGCCTGAGTATGTCATTCGTATTACAGCCGATTGTCCTGTGTTTGATGCAGCACTTTTGGATGATGCCATTGAGAAGCTTAAGTCAGAAACCGATTATATGGCAGCTTTATCTGAGACATTGGCAGATGGATTGGATTTAGAGATTGTGCGTTTCTCTGTTCTAAAACAGGTATGGAAGGAAGCACAGCTTGCTTCTGAGCGAGAGCATGTCACTATGTATATAAAAAATAACAAGGAGCAGTTTCGGATTCAGGACTATAGCAGCCCTCTTGGAAATCTTCATAAAGAGCGATGGACCATAGATGAGCCCGAAGACTATCAATTTATAAAAGCAATCTATGAGCATTTTCAAGAGATGGGAAAAGAGGATTTCACTTCTTCTGATATTCTAAACTATTTATCAGAGCATCCTGAGATAAGGAAGATAAATGAAGGTTTTATTCGAAATGAAGGGCTTTTGATTTCTCTAAAAAACGATAAGATTGTAAAAAGACCTATGGAGGAATTATGATGTATCAAGAGATGATAGAGGGAAAGACCATACTGGTTACAGGTGGGACAGGTTCTTTTGGGAAATGTTTTACAAGCTATCTGTTAGAAAATTATAATCCAAAGAAGATTATTATCTATTCTAGAGATGAGTTTAAGCAGTTTCAGATGGCAGATTGGTTAAAAAAATATGAGGACAAGCTTCGCTTCTTTATTGGGGATGTCAGAGATTTAGAGCGTCTAAAAAGAGCCTTTCGGGGTGTGGATTATGTGATTCATGCAGCGGCACTAAAGCAGGTTCCAAGTTGTGAATATAACCCCAATGAAGCAATTAAGACCAATATCCATGGAGCGATGAATGTGATAGAGGCGGCTTTGGATAGTGGAGTGAAGAGAGTGGTGGCGCTCTCTACCGATAAGGCTGTGAATCCAGTGAATCTCTATGGAGGGACCAAGCTGGTATCAGATAAGCTGTTTGTGGCTGCTAATTCCTATGTGGGAGATGCCGATCTGTGCTTTTCGGTAGTGAGGTATGGAAATGTGGCAGGAAGCAGAGGCTCTGTAATTCCCTTTTTTTCTCATAAGATACAAGAAGGGGAGAAGGAGCTTCCTATTACAGACTATCGTATGACACGGTTTTGGATCAGTCTTCCTGAAGGGGTAGAATTGGTATTAAAGGCATTAAAAGAGGCACAAGGAGGGGAGACTTTTATCAGCAAGCTTCCTTCTTTTAAGGTGACAGATCTGGCAGAGGCAATGCTGCCCGGATGTCAGAAAAAGGAGATTGGTATACGAGAAGGGGAAAAGCTACATGAGGTGATGATTACAGCGGAGGATTCTCCTACCAC
>CAMUFS010000127.1 GCA_947088195.1 uncultured Clostridia bacterium | reverse complement strand
GTCGCGCGGCGAGTAGGGAGATAAAGACTTCCCTACTCGATTGCGCACGGGCACCCAGAGGAAGTAGTCAGCAAAGCTGACGGGATATAAATTTATGGTTTTGGGAAGGGAGAGTTGTTATGGAACCGGATTTTCAGGTGATAGAGGATACTTTAATTGTATATCCGCCGCAGGAACTGGATCATCACACAGCTTTTGCGGTGAAGCAGTACTCAGAGGAGATTATCAGAAAGGGGATGATTCGAAATATTATTTTTGATTTTAGCAATACCACATTTATGGATAGCTCTGGTGTGGGGATGATAATGGGGCGTTATCGGTTAATTCAGGAAAAATCTGGTTATATTGGGGTGAGGGGAGTGAGTGCGGCAATTCATAGAATACTGGAAATATCGGGGCTGTACAAGCTTGTTAGAGTCTGCGAGTAGGAAATAAAATGTATGCCAATGGGAGGCGGAGTGGAGGTTAAAATGGAGACACAGGAAATGATAATGGAATTTGACAGCTCATCTTCCAATGAGAGCTTTGCGAGGGTGGCCGTGGCGGCATTTGCCGCTAGGCTTGACCCGACGGTGGAAGAGATCACAGATATTAAAACGGCAGTGTCAGAGGCAGTGACAAATTGTATTATTCATGGTTATGAGAGTGAGGAAGGGAAAATCAGGGTAGAATGTAAGATACAGGGCAGGGATCTTTTTATTACGGTGATGGATCGCGGTTGTGGGATAGCTGATGTGGAGAAGGCGATGGAGCCGCTTTATACTTCTAGGCCAGAGCTGGAGCGTTCTGGAATGGGATTTGCATTTATGCAGGCATTTATGGACGAGATAAGAGTAAGTTCGATTCCTATGGCTGGAACAGTTGTACAGATGCGCAAGAAAATTGCCGAAAGACCAGAAATGGTATAGAGGGATATGGTATGGATGCGATTCAGTTGATAGAAGCTGCGCACCAAGGGGATAAAGAGGCCAGAGATAGGCTGGTTATGGAGAACATGGGGCTGATATGGAGCATTGTCCGAAGGTTTTCCGGCAGAGGGCATGAGTTGGAGGATCTATTTCAGATAGGAAGTATAGGGCTTTTAAAGGCGATTGATAAATTTGATACCAGCTATGAGGTGAAATTATCTACATATGCTGTGCCGATGATTGCTGGAGAAATCAAGCGCTTTTTGCGGGATGATGGCATGATTAAGGTCAGCCGTTCTTTAAAGGAGGCGGCTGGAAAGGCAAAGCTTGCCGCGCAGAGGCTTCAGGAGACAAGTGGAAGGGAGCCGACGATCGAGGAGGTTGCGGCAGAAATTGGGATATCCTCCGAGGAGCTGGTGATGGCGATGGAGTCTCAATGTGAGGTGGAATCTTTACACAAAACCATTTATCAGGGAGATGGAAATGCCATTACGCTGATGGACAAGCTGGAGGAAACGACAGATGCCAATGAAGAGCTTCTAAATAGAATGGCTTTGGAGGAGCTTTTGGGAGCACTGGGAGAAAACGAGCGAAAATTAATTGAAATGCGTTATTTTGAAGAAAAAACGCAGATGGAAATAGCAAAAGAGATGGGAATATCGCAGGTTCAGGTGAGCCGCATGGAAAAGAAGATATTGCTTCGCATGCGTGGATACTTGACTTGATGCATAGAAAAAAGGAAAAACTGCCATACTACCCTTACAGCATGACTTTGCGAATAATACGGGCAAGATAGTTGTGAGTTGGGAAAGTGAGGAGACAGGTATGGAGAAATTAAGGATTCAGCTAGGACTTCTTTTGATTCTTTTGGTACTGGTAATTGTGGGCTTTGTATATGCATTATCTTATGTTCAGGAGGATGAGACAAAAGATGGGACTTTGGTGGAGTACTATATGCCAGAGATAGAAGGTCACTCATGGGAGGTATGCCTGTGAGTGATATTTTGTATATGAAAATAGGGCGTAATATTGAGGTTGACAAGCAGGACATCTATCTTTCTGATGTGGCTAAATTAGAGTGTGTCAATAAGGAAGTCGTAAATCGAGTGAAAGCGATAAAGCTGATGCATATCCCAGATGAAAAGAATAATCGTTTTGTAATTTCCGTGCTAAAGGTGATTGAGATGATTCACAAGATCTACCCCACCATGGAGATTAATAATGTGGGAGAGATCGATTTTATTATTGATTATGAAAAGCCAAGAAAGCAACCGCCTTTGTTTTCTGTACTTAAGCTTTTGTCAGTCTGTATCATTACCTTTTTGGGAGCCGCTTTTGCCATTATGACATTTAATAATGATGTCGGTGTAAATCAGGTTTTTCAGGAAATTTACAGGCTTGTGACAGGAGAGACATCGGACGGCTATACCATTTTAGAATGTTGTTACAGCATTGGGCTTACTGTGGGTATTCTTGTGTTTTATAATCATTTTGGGGGAAAGAAGATCACGACCGATCCGACACCTGTGGAGGTGGAGATGCGCTTATATGAGGATGATATTAATACAACCTTAATTGAAGGCGTCAATCGGAAGGATAAGCATATTGAGGTGAGCTGAAAGGAAGGATTGCAGTGATAGCTTTTTTTAGGCAGCTTTTTCTGGCAGTGGTGGGGATCGGTGCTGGTACCGTGGTAGCTGGGGGCGTGTACGCGCTGATTACATCGGCGGGATTAATGGCAAGATTGACAGGAAAAACACACACGGCAAAGTATGCCAAGGTTTATGAGACATGTGTCACTTTGGGAGGCACATTTGGGAATCTTTGGTCTTTGTATCATTTTCGCCTGCCATTAGGCAGAGGTTTTCTGGCAGTGTGTGGCTTGGCATTTGGCGTCTATGTTGGAGTGTTGGTGATGTCGCTTGCAGAGAGCTTGAATGTGACAGCGATCTTTACTAGAAGAATCCGGCTCAGCAAAGGGATACCTTGGGTGATTCTTGGAATAGCGCTCGGCAAGGGACTGGGTGCATGGCTCTATTATTCTATGATTGGAAAGTAGGATAGCGCAGAAAGGTATGGTGATTTGAATGAATGAACAGCAGTACCGCCAATATGTAAAACAGATGACACCCACACATAATGTTTGGATCAATATGTTTCATGCATTTTGGATGGGAGGACTTATCTGTACGCTGGGGCAGTTTATTACCAATATGCTGATGAAGGCAGGGCTTGACAAGGAGACGGCGGGAAAGTGGAATCTTCTTTTGCTGATTCTTCTTGCTGTGCTGTTGACAGGATTTAATCTTTTTTCAAAGCTTGCAAAGCTGGGAGGCGCTGGTATTTTGGTGCCGATCACAGGGTTTGCAAACGGCATTGCGGCAGCGGCGATCGAATATAAAAAAGAGGGACAAGTTTTTGGAATAGGTTGTAAGATATTTACAATAGCAGGCCCCGTTATTTTGTATGGTATTCTCACCAGTTCCTTTTTAGGGTTAGTGTACTGGGCTGGCGGCATGTTTGGGCTTTGGTAGAAGCATTATGTAGAGAACGAATTTACAATGGAAAACAGAAATACAAATGGAAAAGAGCAGGAGGGAAACAAAATATGAAGGATTTATCTCATCTAAAGAGCAAATTGCTGACAGAGGAAGTGGAAGAACAGATTTTTCAGTATATTATAAAGACACCCATCAGGATAGGAGAAAAGCTTCCCAATGAATTTGAGCTTTGCCGTCTGTTTGGCGTTAGCCGCAGCACGGTGAGAGAGGCGGTGAAGTCTTTGGTGTATCAAGGGATTGTGGAGGTGCGCAGGGGTGCGGGCACTTATGTGATAAGCACGATCCCTTTGGCCGAGGACCCGCTTGGAATCCGCAGTATGCCAGATAAGGAGGCGATTGCTATGGATCTTGTGGAGGTGCGTCTGATGATAGAGCCAGCAATGGCAGAGATGGCGGCACAGCAGGCGTCCAGAGAGGAGATAGAAAAGCTTCAGATGCTGTGCAGCCGCGTGGAACAGAAGATTTTAGATGGAGAGAATTATATTAGAGATGACATAGCATTTCACTGTTGCGTGGCAGAATGTTCTAGGAATAAAATTGTAGAGCAGATTATTCCTATTATTGACACAGCCGTGATGATGTTTGTGAATGTCACTCACAAAAAATTGACGGCGGAGACCATTCGCACGCACAGAGCTGTGGCGGATGCCATAGCAGAGGGAGATGGCCAAGGAGCAAAGCTTGCTATGACCATGCATCTTGCTTATAATAGAGAAATGATCAAAAACATCAGACAACTTTAGATGATTTAAAGTAGAAAATCAAAGATTTTTCTTTATAAAACATAAGGAAGTGACAAAAATTTAGTAATTATTCACAAAAAAATAAGAAATTTTACAGCAAAAAGTGGTTAATATAGCGGCTGACTTGCGCAGTGAAAGAAAAGATGTTATGATAATCATACAAAAACATCAGATGTTTAAGAGCGATTGTATTATTATGGAAAGGAGCTGCAAAAAATGACAGAGTTAAACAGCCAGAGAGTGAGAGGAATGGCACCAGAAAATGATCCTTTAAAGATGGGAATGGGCTGGAGTGTGGAGGATCTGGAAAAGCCTCAGATTATTGTGGAGAGTACGTTTGGGGACAGTCATCCGGGCAGTGCGCATCTGGATGAATTTGTGAATGAGGCGGTAAGAGGAATCCGTGAGGCAGGGGGAAAGGGTGCCAGATATTATGCGACGGATATTTGTGATGGCATTGCGCAGGGACATGATGGCATTAACTATTCCTTGGTATCACGTGATATGATTGCCAATATGATTGAGATTCATGGCAATTCCACAGGGTTTGACGGCGGCGTGTTTGTGGCGAGCTGTGATAAATCAGTGCCAGCGATATTGATGGGGATTGGCAGGCTGAATATTCCCTCTATTGTTGTGACAGGAGGAGTTATGGATGCAGGTCCTGAGCTCCTAACTCTGGAGCAAATTGGAATGTATTCTGCCAAGTGCAAAAGAGGGGAGATCACAGAGGAGCAGCTTACTTATTATAAGCATCATGCTTGCCCGTCCTGCGGTGCCTGCTCTTTTATGGGAACCGCTTCCACCATGCAGATTATGGCGGAGGCTCTGGGGCTGATGCTGCCGGGCTCTGCACTTATGCCAGCGACGGCAAAGGAGCTTCGGACGGTTGCCTATGAGGCAGGAAAGAGAAGTGTGGAGCTTGCGAAAAGCGGATTAAAGGCAAGCGATATTGTGACACAAAAAGCATTTGAAAATGCGATTATTGTCCATGCGGCAATCTCTGGCTCAACAAATTCCCTGCTGCATATTCCGGCAATCGCGCATGAATTTGGCATGGAGATTGACGCAGATACCTTTGATCAGATGCATCGGGGAGCACATTATCTTTTGGATATTCGTCCAGCAGGAAAATGGCCGGCACAGTTCTTCTACTATGCAGGAGGTGTTCCGCGCATTATGGAAGAGATAAAATCTATGCTTCATCTTGATGTTATGACTGTGACAGGCAAGACCTTAGGAGAAAACTTAGAGGAGCTGAAGCAGAATGGTTTCTATGAAAAGTGTGAGGCATATCTTGCAAAATGGAATCTAAAGCGTGAGGATGTTATCCGCACCTTTGACAAGCCGATTGGATCGAATGGGACAGTTGCTATTTTGCGGGGAAATCTGGCTCCACAAGGCGCGGTGGTCAAACATTCGGCTGTGCCAAAGGAAATGTTTCAGGCTGTGCTTAAAGCTAGGCCATTTGACTGTGAGGAGGATGCCATAGCAGCGGTGCTTGAGCACAGAATTGAGCCGGGCGATGCCGTTATTATCCGTTATGAAGGGCCAAAAGGCTCTGGTATGCCAGAAATGTTCTATACAACGGAGGCGATCTCCTCCGATGAAACCTTGGGCACCAGCATTGCTCTAATCACAGATGGACGCTTTTCCGGGGCTTCGAAGGGACCTGCTATCGGTCATGTATCTCCTGAGGCAGCAGAAGGGGGACCGATCGCACTGTTGCAGGAAAATGATCTCATTCAGATTGATATTCCCGAAAGAATATTGGAGATAGTGGGAATTGATGGCAAAAGACTTCCCAAGGAGGAAGTGGACGCTGTGCTGGCGGAGCGAAAGAGATGCTGGAAGCCAAAGGAGGCAAAATATAAAAAGGGTGTGCTTCATATCTATTCTCAGCACGCTGTCTCACCGATGCAGGGTGGTTTTATGAAATAGAAGAATATTCCGAAACAGGGAAAAGAAAGGGGATCAAAGGATGAATATAATTGCGTTGGCAGCCACGCAGAGTGAGATTAGCCCAGTGAGATTGATAATTGCGGCACTTTTAGGACTTGCACTTTTGCTGGTATTAATTATAAAATTTAAGGTTCAGGCTATGATAGCGATACTAGCCGGAGCGGTATTTATTGGACTTGTAGCTGGTATGCCATTTACAGCTATTGTAGACTCTGTAAATGAGGGAATTGGAAACACCTTAAAGGGTATTGCTCTTTTGGTAGGTCTTGGCTCTATGTTTGGAGCGATACTAGAAATATCAGGAGGAGCTCAGACACTTGCTGTATCTATGGTAAAATGGTTTGGAGACAAGAAGGCAGCATGGGCGTTGGGCATCACAGGATTGATTATCTCAATGCCAGTCTTTTTTGACGCAGGACTGATTATCTTAATTCCGTTGGCGTTCTCACTGGCAAAAAAGACAAAACGTTCTTCTCTGTTTTATGCCATTCCGCTGCTTGCAGGACTTGCCGTAGGCCATGCATTTATCCCACCGACACCGGGACCGATTCTTGTGGCAAATATGCTCGGCGTCGATCTGGGCTGGGTCATTATGGTAGGAGTTCTCTGTGGTATCTTTGCCATGATTGTAGCTGGACCAATATGGGGCTCTATCTGTGGAAATAAATATTATATTCCTGTGCCTGACCATGTGGCGAATCAGCAGGAATTTGACGAAAGTAAATTGCCGAAATTCGGCATGGTGGTGGGCGTAATTTTAATACCACTGGTATTGATTATCTTAAATTCTGTGTCAAAGGTGGTTCCAGCACTTTCAGGAATTCAGCCAATACTGGCATTTTTGGGAGAACCTTTTATGGCACTTTTAATCGCTACCGTTGCAGCCATGTTGATCTTAGGTGTCCGTCATGGTTACAATATGGAAGAGCTTGAGAAGGTAATGACAAAATCACTAGAGCCTACAGGAATGATTCTTCTGGTGACAGCGTGTGGTGGAGTTCTTCGCTATATGCTTCAAAATTCAGGCATTGGTGATGTCATTGGAAATGCAGTTGCAGGCGCACATCTTCCGATTGTGGTAATTGCTTTTTTGGTGGCTGTGTTGGTTCGAATTTCCGTTGGATCTGCCACAGTGGCTATGACAATGGCGGCAGGAATTATCTCAGCTATGCCAGAGATCTCTTCTCTGTCTCCCATGTATCTTGCCTGTGTTACAGCAGCCGTAGCAGGTGGAGCTACAGTAATTTCGCACTTTAATGATTCCGGCTTCTGGCTGGTGAAGTCATTAGTTGGAATGGATGAGAAAACGACATTAAAGACTTGGACAATTATGGAGACACTTGTAGGAGGAACTGGATTTGTGGTGGCACTTGTAATATCGTTCTTTTGTTAAATAGAATTATTTATGATGGTAAAGGGATACATGGAGACATTGTTGGGAAGGGGCCGCACAGAGAACTGCCTATAGTCCTCCGTCACCCCGCTCCCGCTTAGTGAAAAACGTAACGGACGCTAGATTCGTGAGAAACCTCATCAAGCGCCGACGTTTTTCAATAGGTTCCGTAGGACCACAGGCAGTTCTCTGTGCTACTTTGTTGAATGTGCTAATATTACAGTGAACATTTTCGAGTGATTTTGCTAGAATAAATCTTTTTTAAGAGAGAACGGATTGTTAATGAGATTTCATGGTATAAAATGGTTTACTGCAGTAGTTACTATAATTATAGTGGAAAAATAGAGTGTTTAAAGTACAGAAAAAAGTAGCATAGACAATGCAATGGTA
Organism: uncultured Clostridia bacterium; assembly: GCA_947088195.1. Lineage (GTDB taxonomy): Bacteria > Bacillota > Clostridia > Lachnospirales > Lachnospiraceae > RGIG8607. The sequence goes on along the minus strand of CAMUFS010000127.1, from coordinate 148 downwards.
TCCTCAAGGAACTTATTGAAAAACGTCGGCACTTAGGAGGCCACTGAGAAAGTCAATCTCCAGCCAGAGACACTACAATATATAGTGGTGATGCAAAAGTATATTTCTATATATTGTACTTGTTTTTATATAATTTGGAGTTTTTCAG
>CAMUFS010000126.1 GCA_947088195.1 uncultured Clostridia bacterium | reverse complement strand
ATATTCATAACAATAGTTAAATTAACCTGAATGACACAACAGAGGTAGTATATGAAAACAGTAATGCTAGTGTTTGGTACACGTCCAGAAGCAATTAAAATGTGTCCATTAGTAAATGAATTAAAACTAAGAAAAGGAATTAAGACAGTGGTCTGTGTTACTGGTCAGCATAGGGAGATGCTGAGCCAGGTTCTGGAGGTATTTCATGTAGAACCAGATTATGATCTTTCTATTATGAAGAATAGACAAACATTGTTTGATGTGACCACTAATATTTTGAATCGCATTAAAGTTATTCTGGAGGAAATTAAGCCAGATGTAGTGCTGGTGCATGGCGATACTACTACTACATTTGTGGCAGCTTTGGCCTGCTTTTATATGCATATTCCTGTTGGTCATGTGGAAGCGGGTCTGCGTACATATAATATTTACAGTCCTTATCCAGAGGAATTTAACAGACAGGCCGTGTCCATTATATCTTCTTATAGCTTTGCTCCAACTATTTTGTCACAGGAGAATCTTTTGAAAGAGGGGAAAAATCGGGAGAGCATTTATGTTGTGGGTAACACAGCTATTGATGCGTTAAAGACTACCATTCGAGCAGATTATAGCCATCCTGAGCTTGATTGGGCTTCTGACAGTCGCCTTATTATGATTACTGCTCACAGACGTGAGAATCTTGGTAAACCAATGCATCATATGTTTCGAGCAATTCGAAGAGTGATGGAAGAACATCAAGACGTGAAAGCGATCTATCCAATACATATGAATCCAGTAGTCCGTGAAGAAGCAGATCAAGAGCTTGCTGGATGCGATAGAATTAGAATTATTGAGCCACTTGATGTTTTGGATTTTCATAACTTTTTGAATCACAGTTATTTGATTCTCACAGATTCTGGAGGTATTCAGGAGGAGGCGCCAAGTCTTGGAAAACCTGTGTTAGTGATGCGAGATACAACGGAAAGACCAGAAGGTGTTGCTGGTGGGACATTGAAATTGGTAGGGACGAATGAAGAAGTGATTTATCAGAATTTTACTGAATTGCTTACAAATCAGAAATCGTATTATGCAATGGCACATGCAAGCAATCCTTATGGAGATGGACATACAAGTGAACGAATTGCAGATATATTGGAGGGGAGACTGCCTCGCAAATTAGAAGGAGTACAATAGTGGGAACAACAGATTTATTTAAAGATAAAATATTATTGATCACAGGAGGTACGGGTTCTTTTGGCAACGCTGTTCTAAATCGTTTTCTTACAACAAATATTAGTGAGATTCGTATTTTCTCACGTGATGAAAAAAAGCAGGATGATATGCGGCATGAATTTCAGGCAAAGTATCCTGAGAATTTTGAGAAGCTCAAATTTTATATTGGAGATGTGCGTGATCTTCAATCTATCCGCCCTGCTATGGTAGATGTTGATTATGTATTTCATGCCGCGGCACTAAAACAGGTACCTTCGTGTGAATTTTTCCCGATTGAGGCAGTGAAAACGAATATTCTTGGAACAGAAAATGTTTTAACAGCCGCAATCGAGATGGGAGTAAAGACTGTTGTATGTCTTTCTACAGATAAAGCAGCTTATCCTGTCAATGCTATGGGAACATCTAAGGCTATGATGGAGAAAGTGATTGTGGCAAAAAGTCGTGCTACAATGACCACAAAAATTTGTTGTACTCGTTATGGCAATGTGATGTGTAGCCGTGGTTCTGTAATTCCACTTTGGATTGACCAGATTCGATCGGGTAATCCAATCACTATTACAGAACCAACAATGACACGTTTTATTATGTCTCTTGAAGAGGCAGTTGATCTGGTTTTATTTGCATTTGAATGTGGAGAACACGGAGATATATTAGTACAGAAGGCGCCGGCCTGCACCATTGAGACACAGGCAAAAGCAGTGATTCAGCTCTTTGGAGGTAAGGAAGAAAACATTAAAGTTATTGGTATCCGACATGGTGAAAAAATGTATGAGACACTTCTCACCAATGAGGAATGTGCACATGCTATTGATATGGGCAATTTTTACAGAGTTCCCTGTGACAAGCGTGGTCTAAATTATGATAAATATTTTAAGCAGGGGAATACTGAAAGAAATCATCTTACAGAGTTTAATAGCAGCAACACACAGCTTTTGACTGTGGAGCAGACAAAAGAAAAGCTTACTTCTCTTACATATATTCAGGAGAGATTAGCTGAGAAGGAAATAGAAGGATGAAGATATTAGTAACTGGCTCAGGGGGATTTGTAGGAAAAAACCTTGTCTCATTTTTAGAGAACATAAGAGATGGAAAGGACCAAATGCATAAAATAATTGGAGTGGAGAATCTTGAAAGTATAGAAATATGTTCTTATGATATAGACTCCAAACAAGAGGAGCTGGAAGCTGCTTGTAAAGATTGTAATTTTATCTTTCATCTTGCAGGAGTAAATCGTCCAGAAGATCCTTCTGAATTTATGAGAGGAAATTTTGGCTTTACATCCATGTTGCTTAATACATTGAAGAAATATCATAACACTTGTCCAGTAATGCTTTCCTCTTCTATTCAGGCAACGCTTATCGGCCGTTATGGCACATCAGATTATGGAAAGTCAAAATTGGCGGGAGAAGAATTGTTTTTTCAATATGCTAAAGAAACAGGAGCAAAGGTATTCATTTATCGTTTTCCTAATCTTTTTGGTAAATGGTGCAAACCAAACTATAATTCTGTTATTGCAACTTTTTGCTATAACATTGCCAATAATCTGCCAATTACTGTGAATGACAGAAGCACAGAGCTGGAGCTACTGTATATTGATGATTTAGTAGAAGAAATGTTGAAAATTCTTAATGGGGAAGCACATCATTGTGAATTTAATGGGGTCAAAGCGATAGAAAAGGCTGAGGGTAGATATTGTTATGTTCCGACCACTTATAAGGTAACACTTGGTGAGATAGTGGATTTATTAGAGCAATTCCATAGGCAACCGGAGACATTAGTAATATTAGAAATTCCAGATGGTTCATTTGTGAAAAAATTGTATTCCACTTATTTATCCTATCTACCAAAAGAAAAAACAATATTTTCATTGAAAATGAACACGGACGACAGAGGCAGTTTTACTGAATTACTTAAGACAGAATCCTGTGGGCAGTTTAGTGTGAATATCAGTAAGCCGGGGACTACGAAAGGCCAACATTGGCATCACACAAAATGGGAAATTTTTATTGTGGTATCTGGGCATGGACTGATTCAGCAAAGGAAGATAGGAACAGAAGAAATAGTAGAATTTGAAGTTTCAAGTGATAAAATAGAAGCCGTTTATATGTTGCCGGGATATACTCACAATATTATTAATTTAAGTGAGACAGAAAATTTGGTAACACTTATGTGGGCAAACGAGCAATTTGATCAAAAGCATCCTGATACATTCAGGGAACCAGTAAAATTCCTTTAATATATGAAATAGGAGAAAAATTAATGGATATAAAAACGGACTATAGAAATATAAAATGGAAAGAGAATGGAAAATTAAAATTATTAATTATTGTTGGCACACGACCAGAAATTATTCGACTCTCCTCTGTGCTTCAGAAATGTAGAAAGTATTTTGACACAATTCTTGCACATACAGGGCAGAACTATGATTATAATCTTAATGGGGTGTTTTTTCATGATTTGAAGCTGGATAACCCAGAGGTTTATATGGATGCTGTGGGTGATGATCTTGGCGCGACGATAGGCAATATTATCAACAGCTCCTATAAGCTGATGAATCAAATACAACCAGATGCTCTGCTAATACTTGGTGACACAAATTCCTGCTTATCTGCGATTGCAGCAAAGCGCCTGCATATTCCTATTTTTCATATGGAGGCGGGGAATCGTTGTAAGGATGAGTGCTTGCCAGAAGAGACAAATAGGCGAATTGTGGATATTATTTCGGATGTGAATCTGGCATATTCAGAACATGCAAGAAAATATCTACATGAATGTGGTCTGCCAAAGGAGCGAGTGTATGTAACAGGTTCTCCTATGGCAGAAGTATTAAGGGCAAATCTTGCAGAGATAGAGGCATCTGATATACATCAGAGGCTAGGGCTGGAGAAAGGAAGATACATTCTTCTTTCCGCCCACAGGGAAGAGAATATTGATAGAGAAGATAATTTTTTGTCTTTATTTACAGGAATTAATGAATTGGCAAAGAAATATGATATGCCGATTTTGTATTCCTGCCATCCAAGAAGTAAAAGGAGGCTAGAGACATCTGGCTTTCAACTGGACAGAAGAGTGGTTCAGCATGAGCCGCTTGGATTCCATGATTATAATTGTCTTCAGATGGAGGCTTTTACAGTTATTTCAGATTCTGGTACACTTCCAGAGGAATCCAGCTTTTTTACATCCATTGGACATGCCTTTCCTGCTGTATGTATTAGAACAAGCACAGAACGCCCGGAAGCTTTAGATAAGGCGTGTTTTATTCTTGCAGGAATTGATGCAAAGCATTTGCTACAGGCAGTTACAACTGTCGTTGATATGGTGCAAAGCGGTGATAATGGTATACCCGTACCAGATTATATAGAAGAGAATGTCAGTACAAAGGTTGTGAAGATTATTCAAAGCTATGCTGGAATTGTAGATAAGATGGTATGGAGAAAATAAAAGCTATTGTGATAACAGGAATATAGAATAATATGAGAGATAGGTACTGTGGATAGAATAAAGTGGGTGAACACTGCATCCAGCATAATTTCTTCATGACAGTAGTATTGAAGTCCATATTTATACATTTCTTATCATATTGGTTAATGAGATATAATCATCTTCTTCAATGTGACAGGTCTCCTTCGCTCATTAAGCAATAAATTATAATAGCCTGTTGTACCACTAACAAAGATTTTTTAAACTGATAGCCGACGAAGTAATCAGAAGCAATTACATCTTCTGATACTTCCTCGCCACGATAAAATGGCGGGCAAGGGTTTAAAATGGCATTTTCATTTGCCATATCCATAATTTCCTTTGTAATCTGATAGTGCTTAAAATCTCCAAGTATGTTTGCCGGTAATGAGTCTGTACATATAATATCTTTTCCTTTAACCGCTTTTTTGATATTCCTAAATGCCTGTATCCCTTCCATTTCATATCCCTCTGGACAGCATTGCGACAATTCAAATCCCAAAACACTTGCCGCTTCCTTCCATGAAATGCCAATATTGCCTGATCTACCACAGAAAAGATATTTGTCTTTTGTAAAATCGGATCTGATTTTAGATAGTGAATACATATCTGAGATAATTTCACAGGGATGATTCCAATCTGTCATTGCATTTATAACAGGAATTGTTGAATATTGCGTAAGTTCCTTAATTACGTCTATATTTTTATGTCTGACAATGATTCCATCTGCCCAATTATTTAGATATCCACAAACGTCTTCCAGTTTTTCTTTTTTATCCAAGGTTTCTGTCGGAAATAATATTGACTGTCCGCCAAATAGATATATTCCTTTTTCAAATGTTACACGGGTTCTTAAACTTGTATTGGGGAAGAATAAAACGATGCTTTTCCCATTTAGGAAATTTTTAAATTTTCCTTTTTGAATTTCATCTGCTATATGGAAAATTTCAAAAATATTTTCTTTTCTAAGGGTCAGTAAATCAATTAAATTTCTCAATTAAGTATCTCCATTTTTTATATTATTTCCATTGAATATCTTATGGAAAAAGCGTATAAATTAGTAAATTACTTTTTCCAATTCCGAAATGATTTTATCTAATTTATGCTGCACTATCATAGGTTCTACAAACATACACGCAAGTAATTCATGAATGTTCTTTCTGAAATCTTTCGGTAATATACTACAATTATTTTCACAAAGCTGGATAAGTCGTTTTTCGCCCGGATGAGTCTGTTCATTTATCGCAAAAATAATATCAAAATAGGATGCTAAAAATTCCGTTACTCTGTGATTGACGCTGACAATATCATTACGTTTTACAGCTTTTAAGATCTGTCCTTCAAAGGCTGGAAGTCCGTAACGAAGCAGCTTCATATTCTGGTCAATAATATTTCTTTTAAGCTCAGGCGGATAAGGGCAGTTATATTTTTTTTGAAGCATTGTAAGCCTTCCGCTTCTATCAAAAATAATTTTTGAGTTTTTTAAATTGTGCCACATACAAGTGGTATAACCGTTATGGGCAATATGCCTGTCCACAACATTAGCAATGTCTGATGCAAAATTATCTAAATTTCGATACAATATCTCAATATCAATGCCATTATTTAAAATACAATCGTCTTCATATTCCCAAAAATGATTACCAATTTCCATTTTGCTGCAATATGTAGATAGTATTTTTGAACGCATTGTATCAGGTATCATTTTTGTTATATAAAGATACACATCATAATCTGATTTTTCGTCGAAATTGTTTCCAGCTCTTGAACCACCAAGAGCAATCGCTTCTACTTCTTCGAGATTTTTTAATTCTTCAAATAATTTTTCTAACATAATTTACACCTTATTTACTTATTAATATTTCTATTTTAATATAATATAGATAATAAAACAACAAAAACTTATTAGATGTGATTTTATAAATTGCTAAAATATAATTATCTCAAAATTTATAAATTCATGTTATTTCATTAAAATGTAAAAAACCGCTCCGAAAATGTATACTTTTTCGGAGTGGTTTTTCTATGTGCTATTTTACCATATTTTATGGCTTTTGCAAGTACTTTTTTAAGAGATTTTTATACAAAGTGCACAAAAGCTTTTGTATTCTCATAAAGTATACCTTTTGAGAATGAAATACAGAGTATGCAGCTAAAGATGGGATTTTGTATTTAAATTTATATAAGACAGAAATGTTCTGCGGAGCAGTCTGTGGGTACAGTACCATCCAGAAAAGTTTTTTATAACAAGTAAAAAACTTTTCTAAGAAGCCATTTAGGCAGTTGTACTGGGAGTTATTAGAATAATTGGGAGAATCGTTGAGAATGTATGAGAAGTATGTAAAACGTGGATTGGATGTTTTTTTGTCCACTCTGGGATTGTTGATATTATCGTGGCTATATTTGTTGCTTGCAGTGATTATCTTTGTGGATGATCCCGGTCCTGTGATCTTTAGACAAAAAAGAATAGGAATAAGAAAAACAGAGTTTATTTGCTATAAACTTCGCACTATGAGAAGAGATACTCCCCATGAGACGCCGACACATATGCTTAGAAATCCTGAAGTATATATTACGAATGTTGGGAAATTTCTTAGAAAATACAGCTTGGATGAATTGCCTCAGCTCTGGAATATATGGAAGGGAGATATGAGTATTGTAGGTCCTAGACCTGCTTTGTGGAACCAAAAGGATTTGATAGAGGAACGTGATAAGTATGGGGCTAATAATATAAAACCGGGGCTGACTGGCTTAGCCCAGATCAATGGTCGAGATGAATTGACAATCTCCAAAAAGGCAAAATGGGATGGCAAATATGCAGCTATTTTAAGTAAAGGGGGCATGGCAGCTCTTTGTATGGACATTCATTGTTTTTGTAAAACCATATTTAATGTGGCAGAGCATAAAGGGGTTGTTGAGGGAAGGACGGAGAAAAGGGTGGAACAAAGGGAAAAAGAAAGTTTTTGTTCAAAGGAAAATTTTGCTGTTTCTAAAAAGCTTTTGATTACAGGTGCAGATAGTTATATTGGTTCATCTTTGGAAATTTGGGTAAAAACAAAAGGGTATGACAATGTAAGTATTGATACCATAGATATGAGAGATACGGAGTGGAGAAAAATAGACTTTTCCAAATATGATGTGGTATTTCATGTGGCAGCTATTGTTCATATAGATATGGGAAAGGTGACAAAAGAGGTAAAGAAAAAATATTATGAAATCAATACAAAATTAGCGGTAGAGACTGCCAAAAAAGCAAAGAGAGAAGGCGTGGGACAGTTTATTTTTATGAGTTCTATGAGTATTTATGGAGATGGTGCTGGGTATGGAAAAGAGAAAATTATTACAAACAAGACCATACCTTGTCCAACTAATATTTATGGAGATAGCAAATGGAGGGCAGATAAGGGAGTGAGAAATCTGCAGACAGATGATTTTCATGTGGCAGTGCTTCGTCCACCGATGATTTATGGAAAGGGAAGCAGGGGAAATTAT
>CAMUFS010000125.1 GCA_947088195.1 uncultured Clostridia bacterium | reverse complement strand
TATCATCCTTGACAATATTTGGATATGGATTCACGACGGATGGAAGATTAATTAAACCTGATGACGAGGCACTTTTGCAAATAGCCAAGGAAAATGGGCTTGTTCCAATATTTCTTTTCTGTTCCTTGTCAGAGGATGGAAATTTTAGCAGTGACAATGCAAGCTATCTTTTTCATAACACATGGCTTCAAGAACAGATTTTAAACCAGATTCTTGCCATTATGCTGCAAAAGGGATATCGTGGACTGGATATTGATTTTGAATTTATCAAAGCAGAGGATAAGGAAGGCTTTATTCAATTTATAGAGATGGCGGGTAAGCTTCTGCATCCACACCAGCTTTTTGTTCATGTGGATCTGGCACCTAAGACCTCTTCCTCCCAGCAGGGACTATTATATGAAGCACATGATTATAGAAGAATTGGTGAGGCTGCAGACACTGTGCTTTTAATGACTTATGAGTGGGGGTATACGTATGGTCCGCCAATGGCGGTCGCACCTCTTGACAAGGTTCGGCAAGTGGTGGAGTATGCGGTGACAGAAATAGATAAAGAAAAGATATATATGGGTATTCCCAATTATGGCTATGATTGGAAGCTGCCTTTTGTAAATGGAACGACAAAAGCAGAAACAATAGGGAATGAACAGGCAGTAGAACGAGCCATAGAATATGGCAGCGACATTCTATATGATGAGAAAGCTGTCAGCCCATATTATCATTATTTTGATACAAATGGTATAGAACACGTTGTCTGGTTTGAAAATGTAGTAAGTATTCAGGGAAAATTAAATCTTATCCGTGAATTTGACTTACGAGGCGCTGGTTATTGGAATCTTATGCGCCCATTTACACAAAATTGGAAGTTTTTGCAGTCCTTTGCTCCGATTGCAAGGTAAATCGCAAATTAGTTAAAATACCAACAGGGATGAAGAAAATTACCTGTCATCCCTGTTTTTTTCAATATAATTAATTAGGTGAAAGATAAGAGCCTTTTCATCCTCCGAAAAACCCTTCAGATCAATTTTATCTTCATAGGAATTATCCATCTCAAGAAGATAATCCATTGATACATGAAAAATTTGTGCCAATGAGATGACAGTGGAAGTTGACGGAGTAGAGATTCCCAGTTCCCATGCATTCACACTTGACCGGGTAATCCGCAGAAGTCTGGCAAGATCTGCTTGGGACAACCCTTGGCGGTTTCTTAAAAAACGGATTCTGTCAGCAATCATGATTATTCTCCTTTTTGTTAGTATACAATAGTGTGTGTAAAATTTAATTATCATATAATGATATATATGTTTGACAATTTTTAAAGAGAAAGGTAAAATAGTGGAGGGAATAAGAGAAAATAAAATGGAAAAACAAAGGATGGAGAAGAAAATGAACAACAAACAATCTACTTGTGAAAAAATCCACAATGTCTTTTCTAACTTTGAAAGTATGCTAGATTTTTTTAAAGATAAAACAGCAGAATATGAATTAAAAATGGGAGACTGTTGTTTTCGCCTTTGCATTTACAGGACAAAGAATGGACTTGAGCTTACTCGAAGTGATGGTTATCGGGCGGCTGTTATAGGATATGACAATATGGGACGTCTGTTAGTTAAAAATGAGATGCTAATTTACAGAGGACTTGACGGTAAAGCAGCCTATAAATCGGTACATGGTATGCTTCGAGGTGTGACATTTACCGATGTGATTGTCACTAATGGAAGGATAGAAAAGCTTGGTATAACAAATCACGGATTTACGTCAGAGAAAATTCCTGCTGTTATTTACCTAGCTGTAAGGCGCCGCAGACGCGGCTGTTATATAGCGACCTGTGTATACCATGCTTATGATTGTCCCAAGGTGTGGACACTGCGTAGGTTTCGTGACAATATATTGGCCAAGACATGGTATGGGAGAATGTTTATTCGCATTTACTATGCAGTGAGTCCTGCACTTGTTCGGTGCTTTGGGAAAAAACAGTGGTTTTTAAAATTGTTTCGTGATTTTCTTGATAGAATTATTACATATTTAAATCAAAGAGGAATTGGGGATAATTTTTATAGTGGAGAATAATATGTTTTATTTCCAATATAGTTTTTTATAGATTTGTAGATGAGTATTTTAAACATAATGGAAAAAACTGCCGATATAATAAAAAAAGGAGGGATTTTATGAGTACGATAGCTCAAGTAGAAGGCAGTATAGTGGCAAGTGAATATGAAGCGGCGCAGGCAAAAAAGAAATCCAAGGTTTCAGGAAAGACGATTGGTCAGCCGGAGCTAAGTGAAAAAGGACAGAAATACTATGAGGAGCTTAAGAAAAAGTATTCCAATATGGATTTTGTTCTGGTAAGCAAGGATATGAAGGAACAAGCCAAGGCGCAGGCAGGAAATTATGCCAATCCCAATCGTATGGTTGTACTGATTGACGAGGAGAAAATTGAGCGAATGGCGGAGGATGAAGAGTATCGCAAGCAATATGAAAGTATTATTCAAAATGCTGCGACAAAGCTTCCGCAGCTTCAAAACAGTTTGGGGAAAGCCTCTTCTCAGGTAAAAACATTTGGAATGAAGGTAAATGATAATGGCACGGCATCTTTTTTTGCTGTAGTAGATAAGTCACTTGCTTCACAGAGGGATAGAATTGAAAAAAATGCGGCAAAGAAAAAAGCAGATAAAAAAGTTGCAGATAAAAAGGCAGCCCAAAAAGTGGCTGAAGAAAAAATAGAAAAAAAGAGACTAGAAGGAAAAGAACTAGAGGAAGACACTGTGACAGTGGAGGCGTCCACCATAGAAGAGCTGATAGAAAAAATTAACCAGTCTCTCTATGGAAATGACAGCTTAGTCAGAACAGAAGAAGAGAAATTATTAGGACAGCATATTGATTTCTGGGGATAAGCTTAAGGTATCATCAGGATATTATATTGACGATAAGAATCGCTGTTCCAAGTATGGTAAGAATAATTCCAGTTGCCCGATTTAATGTGATAGCACTGGCTTTGTTTGCAAACTTGGCAGCGATTCTTGCCCATAAAAGAGTAGAAGATACACAGAAAATCAAACACCATAAATCTGGCATACCGCCAATGGCAAAATGGCTGACAGAACCTGTTAGCGCTGTAAATGTCATGATAAAGACACTAGTTCCCACGGCTGTTTTTAATTCATAGCCAAGTACGCTGGTCAGAAGAAGTAACATCATCATTCCACCGCCTGCTCCGATAAAGCCACAGATAAAACCAATTATGGTGCCACTTATTATGGATTGGATCATTCGTTTTTGAGCACTGACAGCAGTCATTGTCTCTTTTGTAGTCATTACAGGTTTTACAATAAATTTAATACCAAGAAGCAGCGTCATAAACATAGAAAAGCTACCCATAGTGGTATTTGGCACAAGACTTGCAATAAAGCTTCCGACTAAAGTAAAGATAAGTACCGCCGCCATCATGATGCTGCCATTTTTTATATCAAGATTTTTATTTTTTCCATAAGTGTAGGCACTGATTGCACTTGCTAAAACATCACTTGCAAGTGCAATTCCAACTGCTTCATAAGCAGGCAGGTTAAGAAATGTGATAAGCATGGGACTTATCACAGCCGCTGCACTCATACCAGCAAAGCCTGTGCCAAGTCCGGCGCCAATGCCAGCGATAAAGCAAATAAGAAATTTATATGGCATCTTTTTTATATCCTTAAAAAATGATTTATACTATTTGTATCTAAAATACTCCGTTTTGTTGTAAAAAATCAAAGTAAAACATTCTATATTAGAACGAATTGTAGCATGGCTTTGATATACTGTCAAGTAATTTCAAAAAATAACAAGTTATCGGTTAAAAAATACATTACTTTGAGTTGTTTTATATTCTGTTGGTTTGATCTATGTATTGCTATGATTTTTTCATGTGGAGGTGGAAAAAAGTGGAAGCAAACAGAAGAGATGCAAACCTACAGATCGGAAAAAGACTAAAGGAAGCGAGAAATAATCTTGGGAGAACACAGGCGGAGCTTGCGGTATCACTCGGAGTGTCGGAGGAGCATTACCGGAAATATGGATCAGGAGCAACCGGACTGTCGGCGGATAAACTGCTGACGCTTCACCGCACCTATGGAATCGATCCAACATACCTGATAACAGGTAGGAGTATGAAGGGCGATTTTGATGTGGAATACTATATAGCAAATTGTGACAAAGAACAAAAAGATGTCTTTATGGACAGAGTGTTTGCATATATGCTGCGCATTATGAAAAAATAATTGGGGATAGCTGCTTGTATTTTACCTAATATTGGGTTATAATAATATAAATACATAAAAACTTCCCATTTGGGTTATTGAAATACAAGAAGCACTGCGCAAGCTAAAATAAGATTATCATTAGGATGCCGTTGTATGGAACAAGTTCTCATACAGCGGTTTTCTATATAACAAGATAAAACTTCCCTGTCATTTTTTTGCGCTGTGTACTCACTAAAATGAATAAAATAGGAGTAAAAATGAAAAAAGAACATAGAAATGACAAAAGTGTAAATTACAAATTTGCAGACACAACATTTAAGTTGATTTTTCAACATCCTGAGGGTATTGTCAATTTGCTAGATTTTTTAGGAATAGATAGTACCTTTGCAGAAATCGAAAAAAATTTAATTACATCAACTTTATTTGAAAGCAGAGAAAATGATTTGTCTTTTTTATTGCGTAATACTTATTATTATTTTGTAGAACATCAATCCAGTTTATGCCCCAATATGCCATTTCGCTTATTACTTTATGTAGTAGAGGGTCTACAAAATGTTGCTCGCATAGAAATGAGACAGATGAAAGATGCACAAAAACATCAAAAACGTACAGAAGAAGCTTTTACAAAAACAAAAGAAACATCAGAGATGACATTACTATACAGTGATAAATTAATTCACCTTCCAGAGATAAAATGTTATCATTTTTTAACAGGAGTTCTTCCATCAGGAGCCGTATCCCCAGATATTCAATCTGAAATGTTTCTTTCTGATACATATAAATCAAATCCAAATGGAAAAACAGATTTAGAATTAATTGTTCATTGTCTTGATTTTCGAATTACAGAACAGGAAGCAGAAGACTTTTATCACAATCACAGTATTCCTAACCGTTTTAGCTCACTTGACTATGAGATTATTCAATATGCCATGTTAGTTGGAACTTATAAAGGAATATGTAGAAGTCAAAAGTACTCTATTACATCAAAATATGCAGAGAAAATAATTCGTGATATCCTTTCATGGTACACAGAACAGGGATATTTGCAAAGGATTTTAAATAATAGGGAGGAAACTAATATGATTTATGACATGCTTACCAGAGAAGATCTATATAAAGAAGAAGGCAGAATTGAAGGCAGAAAGGAAGGTAGAATCGAAGGCAGAAAGGAAGGTATATTTGTTGTGATTAATCTATTACAAAGCATGAATATTGGAATAGATAAGATTCAAACAGAATTATGTACAAGATTTTCCTTAACAGAAGAAGAGTCTGGTTCTTATATCAAAGAGTATCTTGACCATGCATAAGTTAAATAGGGAGTGATCACATTATGTTTCAAGTAAAAGAATGGGCAGAATTATCTGGAATACCTGATATAGAAGAAGAGCCAGCTATAAGAAAGAAATTGATAGACAGTCTATCAGAGGGAGAGTATAGCATAGGATTGTCCACCAGTTTTCAATGTTTAAGTGACATTCTTTGTGACAGTAATATAGATGGATTTGAAACACCTGCTTTTCTTATTAAAGATTATCTAAAAAATCTATTGTTAGATGGAATTAAAATAGCTTGTTTTGAATCAGCGATGGTTTTTCCATGTACAGGATGTAGTATTCTTTGTATTGATTATAATTCTTTAAATTTTGATACCCCATTTATCATTGGAGTGGCAGATATGATAAGCTTGCAGTCAGAAACATATAGTCTATTGCGATCTAATGTTAAATCACAAGTAGCCAAGTCTTGTATAGAAGCAGTATTGACTGGTAAAATAGAACAAGGAATCTCTACCTTGCGCAGGCTTATCTTTTCTGGCAGTCAATTAAAGCATATCTGTGATCAAAACACATATTTAGATTTTCTTTCTGTTTTTGACGCCATAACCTGCCGTTTACTGTTAGATAGTAACATTACAGAACAAGCTGAGCCAGATGTAAGTAAATTGAAAACATATATGGCAAATAAAAAAGATTTTCAAGCATTATGTACAGATATATTACTTCAACGAGGAAAAATAATTAAAATAAATGGACAAATAAATACTAAGATGTATGCTTTGCTAGATTATATTCAATACACACAAAATAACTTATAGCACTATCTTCAAAAATTATATTTTTTCCAATTTTCCAATCAAAGATATTGCATTTCCCAGTTTTTTGGGTTATTCTATATCTTAAGGCATTTTATCTAATAGATTGGAAAGGAAGATTACCGCTGTGGCACAATTAACACCAATGATGCAGCAATATATAGAAACAAAGGAAAAATATAAAGATTGTATTCTTTTTTATCGTCTGGGTGATTTTTATGAGATGTTTTATGAAGATGCGCTCACTGCCTCAAAGGAGCTTGAGATAACGCTTACTGGAAAAAGCTGTGGACAGGAGGAAAAAGCACCGATGTGTGGTGTCCCCTATCATGCAGTGGAGAGTTATCTCAATAAGCTGGTGAGAAAGGGATATCGTGTCGCCATCTGCGAGCAGGTGGAGGATCCGAAGCAAACCAAAGGAATTGTAAAAAGAGAAGTAATTCGCATTGTCACACCCGGCACAAATTTAAATGTTTCTGCGCTAGAAGAAAGTCGGAACAATTATCTTATGTCGATTGTCTATCTTGACGATGTATATGGCATTTCTATCGCTGATATTTCCACAGGAGACTATTATGTCACGCAGGTATTATCCCTGCGTGCTTTGCTTGATGAGATCACAAAATATTCCCCTTCTGAGATTATTTGTAATCATGCTTTTTATGTAAGTGGTGTGGATATCGAAGATATCAGGGAACGCCTTTCTGTTGTTGTGACAGCGCTAGATTCATGGTATTTTGATGATATGTCCTGTCAGAAGGTGCTGAAGGAGCATTTTAAAGTTTTGAGCTTGGAGGGTTTGGGAATAACAGACTATGAATGTGGTGTGATCGCGGCGGGCTCTCTTTTGCAGTATTTATATGAGACGCAGAAAAGTACGTTAGAGCATTTGACAAAGCTAATTCCATATTCAACAGGAAGATTTATGGTTCTTGACACCTCGACAAGAAGAAATCTGGAGCTTGTGGAGACACTTCGGGAAAAGCAGAAGAGAGGCTCTCTTTTATGGGTGCTAGATAAGACCAAGACAGCGATGGGAGCACGCACATTAAGAAGTTATATTGAACAGCCGCTTATTTCTAAGGATGAGATCAATAGAAGACAGGATGCTGTCAGTGAGCTTTTAAAAGATATGATTACGAGAGAAGAGCTTCGGGAATATTTGCATCCCATTTATGATATGGAGCGCTTGATTGGGCGAATTAGTTACAAAACAGCTAATCCAAGGGATCTGACAGCATTTCAATCCTCTATTTCTATGCTTCCACATATTAAATTGCTTTTGCAAAATATGGATTCCTCTTTGCTGAAGGAGATTGATGCAGATATGGATGCATTGACGGATCTTTCTGAGCTTATTAAACAATCCATTATTGATGAGCCTCCTATTTCGACCAGAGATGGTGGTATGATACGAGAAGGTTTTCATGCTGAGATCGACAAGCTGCGACAGGCAAAAACAGAGGGAAAAGACTGGCTTGCAAGGTTGGAAGCAGAGGAGCGAGAGCGCACCGGCATCAAAGGATTAAAGATTAAATACAACCGAATTTTTGGCTATTATCTTGAAGTGACAAATTCTTATAAACATATGGTGCCGGAGGATTATATTAGAAAACAAACTATGTCCAATGCCGAGCGCTTCAGTACACCACGATTAAAAGAATTGGAAGAGATGATACTTGGCGCAGAAGATCGCTTAATTTCCCTAGAATATGAGGTATTTTGCGAGATAAGGGAAAAGATAGCGGCGGAAGTAGTGCGCATCCAGCTTACAGCAAAGGCTGTGGCAAAGCTAGATGTCTTTGCTTCCCTCGCCTGTGTAGCAGAGCGGAACCAGTATGTAAGACCAAAATTAAATGAAAAAGGATTAAT
>CAMUFS010000124.1 GCA_947088195.1 uncultured Clostridia bacterium | reverse complement strand
AGATTCTGGAAGGACAACAGAGGAAAGAGAAGAACAACGATAAAAAACAGATTCTCCCATTGCTTCCACCCCGTCTTCAAGCGTGACAGAATGTAAGGCTTCGCATTGACGGAATGCTCTATCATCAATTATTTTGACTGTGCCGGGAATGATGACAGTTTTTATATATGGATTCATGGCAAAAGCGTTATCTTCGATTTTTGACACGGGGATTCCGAAAATCTTTGCTGGTATTTCAAGTTGAGCTTCTTGTGTGTTATTTCCGACAATGTGAAAGCCATTTAGAGTAAGACTGTAAAAAATTCCGTCTGAATCGGAAAAACCGTAAGTGGCATTTATAAATAAAAGAAGGCATATAACAAGAGCAATAACGGAAATAATAGAAGCTTTTATAATAAATATTCGTTGTTTTTTGATTTCTTCTGGTAGTGGCAGATGATATAATATGGATCGAAAATGTGACATACTTTGAATCCGTTTTTCTGGCAATACTGTCATACCTTCCATTATCGCGCGTTCCTGCCATTTTTTTAGTCCCAGTCGGTACGATCGGAGTGATTTCACAGAATCTTTTGTGCGGCGGCTTAGGGAATCTAGTGGTAATTCTCCTGTAAGAAGATAATATAATGTGGCACTTAGGGCATATATATCCGTTTTGGCGCCTTGTTCTCCTTTTTCATTATATTGTTCAATTGGTGCAAAGCTACGGTTGAATATAACCGTTTGATCCAGACCTTCACGGCGGCGCTGTTCTACGACAGATGCGCCAAAGTCAATTAGCTTTAATTCGCCATTTTCCTCTACCATAATGTTACTAGGGCTGATATCGCGGTGCAGGATTCCCTGTGCGTGAATGGAGATAAGGGAATCAATAAGATCGCGGAACATGGCAAGCAGTTCCTGTGGCTTGGTATGATTTTCCTGAACATAGGAATCAATGGTCTGCCCTCTGACGTATTCCATAACGATATAGGCAGTTTCATTTGCTTCAAACCAGTCAAAGACAGTCACAACATTTTTTATATTTTGAAGGGTGCTGAGAACTCTTGCCTCTCGGCTGAAACGCTCCATTCCTAATGTGTAAATATTTTTATTATCCGCGTCAATAATGATATCGTTAGATTCCCATATATCTCTGTCGGCAAGTGTTTGGGGAAAATATTCTTTTACAGCCACGGGTTGCTCCAGAGTGAAATCCCATGCGGCATAAGTGATTCCAAAGCCTCCCATTCCAAGAACAGTACCTAATTGGTATCTTCCATTTTGCAGCAGAGTTCCTTCCTCCAGAACTTTTTTACTGATTGGATGATCGGGATCATAACCGCAGAAAGGGCAGATACCATCGTCTTCTATTTTTTTCATACATTTGGAGCAGTAGAAATTTTCTTTTATATTCATCGTATTCTGCCTCCGATTGTCTTTATCAGATGGTGATATATTTTTGTTGTTGCTTCCTATGCACCCAATTTTTTGCTTGTAAGGTGTAAGCTATATACAACAAACAGATACAAGCTATTAATAAAATTTATAAAGGAGGATACAAATATGGTAGATCGTAAAGTGATACATAAGTGGGCGGTAGCAGGAGGTGCAACGGCGGGTGCATTGCCGGTGGGGGCAGACGCACTGGCTCTTGCAGCAGAGGAAGTTGCCATGGTGGTGCACGTTGCCAGTTTATTTGGCATTTCACTTACAGAATCAGCAGCAGAGGGGCTAATTGCTGCACAACTGGGCGGGTTCGTTGGCACAGTAATTTTTGAGGCAGTAAATATTGGATATCCTTTTATGATCCCAGCGAAAATTGCAATAGCAGTGGGTGTGATTGAAAGCATTGGAAATGCTGCGTACAATTATTTTGAAGCATGCAGTGAAAGTAAAAAGCTATCCTGATTCCTGTCATCTGTGTATGGGTAAATTATAACAAAAGAAGGTGATAGTAGCAACTAATTGTTTTATATTGAAAAGGAAGTATTCACAATAATTTATCAGTAACGCTGACAAATAGCACAGATAAAAGCAGAGAACGTATCATTTTATGTATGGTCGTTCTCTGCTTTTTTTGTTTCTTATCATAAACCTTATTCCTTGCAATTAGAAAAATGCAAAAAAGATAAAATACTGATAGGGCAAAAATATAAACACCAAAATTCTAATACCACTATGCCTATCCACATTGGGCTATCAGATTTGAATAATCCAATAATAGGAAAAATTAGGCAGGAAATAAAAAATACGCCATGTACCATAAGCAGATATTTTAACCATTTATCTATTTTAGTCTGTGGTTTTATTGTCAATCCTGCAAAAAATGTAGCTAATGACATAACAGCATAGCCTAATAAGTCATAGTTAAATAGTAGTCCACATTGCTTAAAATCAAGAAGTACAATAGCTTGTTGGGTTAAATGATTGAGACGGACAGTTGTTAGCTGTGCAAAATAGACTAATAAAATAATGGTGGTATATATAGCGGAGAAAGCTACTGAAGCATAGCCCGCTAATTTTACTTCCTTTTTGGCAAAGTAAGCATATCCACACATCATCAGTACAAAACTAAATGCAATTAACATAGAAGAAAAGTAGCTGCCAGAATCAAAACCAAATAACATAAACAGGGCGAAGCAGAGTACGGCAATAAAATTAACAACAGCACCATATATACTTATTTTTTTATTCATTATGTACCATCCCTTCAAAAAGAATAGTAACCAATTTACTGATATACGCGGCTCTGTCCTCTGTTTTTGTAAAATCATAACCAAGTAATTGTTTAACAGTTTCACTTCCTAAAAATGCTGCCTGCATTGCAGCAGTAAGAATAAATGTAAATATAGGTTTATCCTTATTTGAAATTTCTTTTTTCAAGGACAGTGAAAAGCCCTGTTGTGTAAGTGCAGAATTACAATTCTTTGTATAATTTTGTAAATCACCCAAAATGGAAACACGAGAAATGGCAGGATGTTCAAATAGAAAATTAAAAACGTAAGTGGAACAAGCTGTTAAGCGCTCTTTATCTGTTTCATATTGCTCTGTCATCTGAAATTCTGTAACTACTTTTCCGATAATGCGTTGTACACATTCCGTTATCAAGCTTTCTTTACTTCCAAAGTGATAATTGATCAAGCCTAATCCAACATCTGCCTTCTCCGCAATCATACGAGCGGTAATGTCTTTGGTATTACCGTTGTACTGTTCGATCAATTCCGTTGTGACTTCAATAATGTGATTTTTAACATTGATATTTTTTTCCATAGCAAGCCCTCCTTGAACGTTGTTCAAATATATTATATTGAACAATGTTCTAAAAGTCAATGGATTTTCTAAATTTTCACCCCTTTGATAAAATATGCAGGCCATTTTTCATCACTATGTAAATCCAGCGTTTTTCCTTTTTGCTCCATTTTGGATGGTAAGGCTTCTCGCCTTCTTTTAAGAATATATTGCATCCGTAAAATAACTTTTTGTAAATTTGTTGAATAATTTTTTTATTTCTGTTATCGCCTATAAATTGGCAATTTATTGAATATGCAATATCAGAAAAAATATTCCAATGATTGAGGATAAGATTGCAATCAATTTTTTTTATTTTTATTTTTTTTAGGATGCTTGATGAGATAAGAAGTTCATCGGTATCAAGCAAAAATCCTTCTTTCTTTGCAAAAGTGATGGCTTCCTCTTTGGTTTGAAAAGATTTTAAAGCTCCATTTTTATCAAGCAGAAATCCATCATTATCATCTGTATACCAAAAAGTATAATACTCTTTCTGTAAAATTTTAAATGTAATCAGATAATATTTTTCTTGTAGATATTCACCCATATTGCCGATAACTCCTTTTTAGTGATTTTTTTTAAGGTCAATCCAAATATATATTTTTTATTGATAGTATTATAATTTCATGATGTTTTTCTGTCTAGCCTTTTCTCACCTACTTGCATGTCGGACATCTGTCAGTTTGGCGGACATATTTCCTTTAGGGGCCCATGTGCAATCGAGTAGGGAAGTCTTTATCTCCCTACTCGCCGCGCTGGGCACCCGTCAGCTTCGCTGACAATATTCCTTTGAGTGCCCATGTGCATAAAAAATCACTCCGAAAAAGTATACTTTTTCGGAGTGATTTTTCTATGTGCTATTTTACCATATTTTAAAGCTTTTGCAAGCACTTTTTATTTGGATTTTTATACATGTTGCACAAAATAGTTTTTATTCTCAAAAAGTATACTTTTTGAGAATGAATATTAGGCATATGAAAATGGGGTGGATAAAGGGGAACTCTGTGGAGTGGATCTTATGGGCACAATGCCGCCCGGAGAATATTTTTCCAAAGAAGCCAAATAGGCGGTTGTATTGGGAGTTATTGATTATATCTTACAATTTGGTATAAAGCAGAAGAGGGTACAGGGAAATGTTTATTTCTGAGAAGCATAAATGGGAACCATTTGATAAATTTATATGGCTGGCAACGCCTACGGCTCATCCTTGTAGAGAAGGGATGGGATATGAGGAGCTTAATTTTATAAAGGAAGCATTTGAGTCAAATTGGCTTTCCACAGAGGGTGATAATGTAAGGCTATCGGAGGCTATGATTGCAGAAAAAGTCGGTGTAAAATATGCCGTTGGCCTTTCTAGTGGTACAGCCGCATTGCATCTTGCTGTGAAATTGGCGGGAGTGAGAGAGGGAACACTTTGTGCTTGCTCGGATATGACATTTGATGCGACTGTAAACCCAGTGCTTTATGAAAAGGGAATCCCCGTGTTTATTGATACAGAATATGAGACTTGGAATATGGACCCTATGGCACTTAAAAAAGCATTTGAAATTTTTCCTGATATTTCGTGTGTTGTTATTGCACATTTATATGGAACGCCGGGAAGGATTGATGAAATAAAAGAGATTTGTGATAGATATAAAGTAGCTCTTATTGAGGATGCAGCGGAGTCTCTTGGTGCTGTATATAGAGGAAATTGTACCAATGGTGAGTGGCGTCAGACAGGCTCTTTTGGGAATATAGGCTGTATTTCTTGCAATGGCAATAAAATAATCACAGGTTCTTCGGGAGGCTTTCTATTGACAAATGATTTGGAGGCTTATCACAAAGCGAGAAAGTGGTCGACACAAAGCAGGGAGAATGCACCCTGGTATCAGCATGAAGAGCTTGGCTACAATTATCGAATGAGCAATATTATAGCTGGTATGATTCGAGGGCAGATTCCGCATTTACAGGATCATATTCGTCAGAAAAAAACTGTGTGGGAGAGATATAGGGATGGTTTAAAAGGACTTCCAGTTTCTATGAATCCGATTGATTTTGAACATAGTGATCCAAATTATTGGTTGAGCAGCATTATCATACATGAGAATGCGATGTGCAGGCAGATTCGAGATGAAAGAGAGGCATTGTATACGCCAGAACATGGAAAAAGCTGTCCGACGGAAATTCTGGAAACACTTTTAAAATACAATATACAGGGTAGGCCAATTTGGAAGCCTATGCATATGCAGCCAATTTATTGGAAGAATGCTTTTATTACAAGAGAAGGAGATGGCAGGGCCAAGACAAATGCATATAGTTCTGGCGGAATTACAGGAAAAGATAATCAGCCATTGGATGTTGGCATGGATATTTTTCGCAGAGGATTATGTCTGCCATCTGATAATAAGATGACAGAAGAAGAACAAAATCGGATTATTGAAATTATTAGAGCATGTTTTGAGTAGCTGTGTTGCTTGTACTTGTGATAAGAGAGGATGGAATGATAAGCAAGGATACCATGATGAGAGGGTATAGATATGATAAGAGGCAGAAATATTCTGGTTTCTATGAAAGGTATATAAAAAGAATATTTGATATTGGTTGTTCATTGGCGGCACTTATATGCTTTGGATGGTTGTATATTGTGATAGGAGTTTTGGTGAAAATAAAAATCGGTTCTCCAATTTTTTTCTTTCAGGAAAGACCCGGCAGAAATGAGAAAATATTTAAATTATGTAAATTTCGAACCATGACAAATGAAAGAGATAAAAACGGAGAACTTTTGCCGGATGAGAGAAGACTTACGGAGTTTGGCCGATGGCTTCGAAAAACAAGTCTGGATGAACTTCCAGAAGTTTTTAATATATTAAAAGGAGATATGAGTGTGGTGGGACCAAGACCGCAGCTTGTGCGTGATATGGTTTTTATGACAGAAAAGCAGCGCAGGCGTCATTTGGTCCGTCCGGGATTGTCAGGTCTTGCACAGGTGAACGGCAGAAATAGTATTGGATGGGAGGAGCGTCTTGCATGGGATCTCAGATATATACAACGAATTACATTTGTTGGGGATATAAAGATTATTTTGCAGACCATTGTAAAGGCATTTGTAAAACAGGAAGGTATTACTGAGGAAAATATGGCCACTTCTATGGATTATGGTGATTGGCTATTGCGTCAGGGAAAAGTGACAGAAAAAGAATATAGAGAAAAGCAAGCAGAGGGGAATCGGTTGATAGCAGGAGTGAGGTAGAATAACAGATAATTATGGACTACATAGAGGAAGAATACAGAGGACAGATATGGGTAGGAAAAATATAATCGGGGGGGGGGAAAAGCTCCCAAAAGAATTGTAGGCACTATC
The DNA here is from genome assembly GCA_947088195.1 of uncultured Clostridia bacterium. Lineage (GTDB taxonomy): Bacteria > Bacillota > Clostridia > Lachnospirales > Lachnospiraceae > RGIG8607. Next base: position 1,601 of record CAMUFS010000124.1, on the reverse strand, counting down.
GGGCTGGTGTATGGGTATGAATGGGTGGAGATATTATAATCATGCCATAATACCAGCAGTGGAAATAGCACCACACAAACCGGTGGATATAACTGCTTTGAATAAGAGAGAATTTTGGAAAACAGAGAAAGGATATCCATTTTTTGCACAATATACGACAGACTGGGATTGTGGTAGGGAGACAGGCTGGTGGTATATTATATTGGATCATCCATTTGACATAGAGCGATTAAAAGCAAAACACAGGTATCAAATAAAACAGGGAATTAAAAATTTTGATGTCAGAGAGATCGCCTTAAATGATTATAAGGATACTTTAGTAAGGATTTTAAATGAAGTTAGAATAAAAAAATATGGTTTGAGTGCCGTTTATGGAATTGCATCAGAACAAATAGAGGGAAGCGTATATCTGGGAGCATTTGATAGGGAATCTGGAAAGATAGTGGGATATGTTGTATTGATAGAACATTCCGAGTATATCAATCTATCATCCTTGAAAGTTCTTCCAGAATATGAAAAACGTTCTATTAATGCAGCAATTATTTATGCGGTGATAAAGAGATATAACGATTATCTAGGCACCATCTATATTTCAAATGGAAGCAGAGCGATAAATCATCCTACTACATTTGATGACTATTTGATACGGTTATTTGAATTTCGAAAGGTATATTGTAGGCTTCATATTAGATATAGATGGTGGGTAAAAATAGTGATTTATATCCTATATCCTTTTAGAAAGCTGATTGCCAGGTATAAGGATAAGCATCATTTTTTGCAGATGCTCAATGGAGTATTGATGATGGAGGAGATCTCGAAAGGATAATGGATTTTGGGGAGGGTATTTTATGAGAATATTGTTAATAAATCATTATGCGGGCAGTCCTGATATGGGTATGGAGTTTCGTCCTTATTATATGGCAAGGGAGTGGGTAAAGCGGGGACATAGAGTGGATATCATAGCGGCGAGTTTTTCACATTTGCGCAGAACAAACCCAAGCATAGATTATGACTGGCAGACAGAAAAGATCGATGGGATTCATTATCACTGGATAAAAACAGAGAAATACAGTGGAAATGGGTTGAAGCGAGCATGGACTATGCTTCAATTTGTGGGAAAGATATGGATAAGGGCAAAGGATATTGCGGAGAAATGGAAGCCAGATATAGTGATTACATCTTCCACATATCCTCTGGATACTTATGCAGGTCAAAGAATACGGAAATTTGCGGGAGGGAGGACAAAGTTAATACATGAGATCCATGATATGTGGCCTGTTAGTCCAATGGAGCTTGGGGGTATGTCGAAGTATCATCCGTTTATAGTAATGATGCAGATGGCAGAAAATAGTTTTTGCAGGTATTCAGATAAGATTGTATCTCTTTTGCCTGCTGCTAAGGATTATCTAGTCTGTCATGGCATGTCTGCAAAGAAATTCCATCATATTTCAAATGGCATTGTGGCATCTGAGTGGAAGGAGAGAAAAGAACTTCCCGGAGAATATGCAAAAACGCTGAGACAGTGGAAGGAAGAAGGAGGATTTGTTATCTGCTTCTTTGGCAGTCACACAAAATCTTATGCGTTGTCCTATTTGATAGAT